>JBPCQV010000158.1:0-12800 GCA_050997725.1 Acidimicrobiia bacterium | reverse complement strand
GAGCAGGCCGGCCAACAGGTCGTCGGTGGTTTGCCCGGTACCAAACGTGTCTCCCGCACCGCCTCCATCTCCGAGCGCAATCCACAGATAACCATCAGGGCCGAAGTCGATGGTGCCGCCGTTGTGGTTGGCGGCCGGCTGGTCGACGCTGAGCAACAATCGACTTTGGGACGCATCGAGATCGGTGTATTCGACGATCGTGGTGTCGCCAGAGTCGTCGGAATAGTGGAGGAAGAGCCGGGAGGCATCGGTTGGATGCCAGGCCATGCCCAGTAAGCCCTGTTCACCGCTATTGGTAACCAGGTCGGAGATGTCCATCACCGTCTGCGGCGCACCGTCAGCAAAATCCCACACCTGGCCGTCCTTGGTGATGAAGAACAACGCCCCATCGGCCGGACGGGCGCTGATCATGGTTGGGAACGGCAGCCCGGCGGCAATCTCGGTGTAGATCAGCGCTTGCAATGGCGGCAACGGCTCGGCCGTTGTCGTGGACTGGCCGGAAGTGCCCTGGCCGGAGGTGGCAGTCGTCCCCACCGAGGTCGTGGTAGTTACGGAAGACGCGGCGGTGGCAGTTGATGTCGTTGAAATCGGCTCGCCGCTCCCGCTACAGGAAACAACGAACACCACAATCCCGAGCAAGTAGACAAACTTCATCGACGCCTCAAAGTAATTGGCCTCGGCCGTAATGTCGCGCCCGATGCGCAACGACCGGAGATCGATTTTCGGCTGGGCGATGTACGACTGGGCGAACTCCGCCTACACGACCACCATTCTGGCGGTGTTGCTCCCGGCGATCTTCACCGGCGAGATCATGCCCGAAGGCGGGGTCCTTCTGTTCGGCCGCTTGGTCGACGGAGAATCGATGTTCAGCTTCATGGTGAGCGCGGCGGCGATAATCGCGTTCGTCGTCTCGCCGGTGATAGGCGCCGTCGGCGACTTCGCCGCCTCCAAACTTCGGTTCTTGCGGATTTTCGCCTATACCGGTGCAGTCCTCTCAATTGGGTTTGCGTTCGTCGGGCCAGGAGCGGTCTGGCCAACTGTGATCCTCTTCTTGGTGGTCGAGAGTTGTTGGGCAATCGCCGCCGTGTGTTACGACAGCTTCCTCCCCCACCTCACCACCGCTGACACGATCGATCGCGTCTCCTCGAAAGGATTCGCCTTCGGCTATCTCGGCGGCGGATTGCAATTCCTGCTTTCGCTGCTCCTCATCCAGTTCAGCCCCGACAGCTTCACCGCCACGGCCGCCCGCATCGCCATCGTGGCGGCCGGGCTTTGGTGGCTCGGCTTTGCGATCTTCTCATTCCGGCGTCTGCGCGAGCCAGGAGTTGCTGAACAACTTCCTCCCGGGGGCGGCAACCGGTTCCTGAGCTATGCGCGGATCGGTTTCGGACGCACCTTGAGCACAGTGCGAAGGCTGCGGCACTTTCCCCACCTCCTGCTCTTCCTCCTCGCCTTCCTGCTCTACAACGACGGCGTTCAAACCATCATCTCGATTTCGTCGGCATTTGCCACCGAGACCTTGGGCTTGGAGACGGGCGACGTGGCGATCGCCTTTCTGGTCGTCCAGGCGGTCGCGTTTGTCGGCGCCCTCACCTTCGGATGGATCGCTGGTCGGATCGGCCCCAAAAGGGCGATCCTCATCTCCCTAGTCCTTTGGATCGGCGTTTCGGTGCTCGGCTATCGGCTGCCGGACGGCCAGTTTCTGCCTTTCCTGGGTTTGGCGGCCTCCGTCGGATTAGTGCTCGGCGCCACTCAGGCGCTATCGCGCAGCCTGTACGGGTCGATGATCCCCGAAGAGGCCTCGGCCGAGTTCTACGGCTTTTACTCGGTGTTCTCGAAGTTCGCCGCGATCTGGGGTCCATTGCTCTTCGGGATCGTCAACCAAGTGACGGGCAGCAGCCGCAACGCAATCCTCTCGCTCATCGTGCTTTTCGTTCTCGGCTTCATCCTCCTCGCGTTCTTCGATATCGACCGCGCCCGCGAACCCAAGGACAACTGGACGTTCGCGGGCGCGTCGGCCGGCGTTGACCAATGACCCAGCGGCTTCTGATCGTGGGGGGCGACGCTGCCGGCATGTCAGCGGCGAGCCACGCCAAGCGTCTTGTCCCCGATTTGGAGGTGATCGCTTTCGAACGCGGCAATCACGTCAGCTATTCAGCCTGCGGCGAGCCCTACCTGGTCGGGGGGGAAGTGTCCTCGATCGACCGATTGGTGGCACGGACCCCGGAACAGTTCGCCGAGCAAGGCATCGAGGTACAGCTTCAAACCACGGTTCGCGCCATCGACTTCGATCGGCGCTCGGTCGTGGTGGAGAAGGACGGCGAGCGCACGCGGATCGGATTCGACTTTCTGATGTATTCGACCGGCGCCACCCCAGCCCGGCCGGATTCGATCGTCGGCGCGGACCGCGCCTACGGTTTGCGGTCCTTGGACGACGCCGCCCAGCTGCGCGACGCGGTCGATAGCGGAGTCAAGAAGGCGGCGGTAGTCGGTGGTGGATACATCGGGCTCGAAGCGGCCGAAGCACTCTGTCATCGGGGAGTCAACGTGTCACTCGTGACTTCGGGCAGCCATGTGCTTTCGCGGACGATCGACCCCGACATCGGAGCCGCCGCCAACGAAGCCTGCCGCCGCCTGGGAATCGAGCTTGTCCTCTCGGCGCCTGTTTACAGAATCACCGCGGAAGGTGTGGCCACCGGTGGCGCCACGATCCCCGCCGACTTCGTGGTGCTCGGCGTTGGAACCGACCCCGAAGTCGAGCTTGCCCGCGAGGCGGGCATCGCCATCGGCGACAGCGGGGCGGTGGCGGTGAACGAATTTCAGGAGACGAACCTCGAAGGTGTCTGGTCGGCCGGCGACTGTGCGGAGGCCACCCACCGCATCAGCAGGCGCCAAGTCAATATCGCCCTAGGCACTGTGGCCAACAAGGCCGGACGGATTGCCGGCGCCAACATCGCCGCTTCGATGAACGGTTCGGCCGGAGCGAGATTTCCCGGCGTGCTGGGCACCGCCATCACCAAGGTCGGCGAGGTGGAGCTGGCCCGGACCGGTTTGACTTCGCGGCAGGCGGAAGCGGCCGGTTTCGAGGTGGTGTCGGGAACGGTCAACGGCACCAATACCGCCGGCTATTGGCCGAATGCCGCGCCGGTTGAGCTCAAGGTGATCGCCGACCGCGCGACCGGTCGAATGTTGGGAGCCCAGATCGTGGGGGGTCCCGGCTCGGGGAAGAAGATCGACACGCTGGCCATGGCGCTGTGGACCGAGATGACGGTCGAGGAGCTGGCGTGGGTCGACCTTGCCTACGCGCCTCCGTTCTCGGGCGTCTGGGACCTCATCCACATCGCCTCTCGGCGCGCCGCCGAAGCTCGAGCTTGATGCGCCTCGTCCTCCTGCTCGGCCTAGCCGCCTGTGTCACAACCAATTCCCCGGACACCACGCTTGCCTCCAATCGAATTGGGGTCACAGTTGACCGAATCGCCGACGGAGACAGCTTTCGAGCCGGTGAGCTCGAGGTTCGACTGGTCGGAGTGAACGCTCCCGAGCTCAACGAGTGTTATGGCGATGAGAGCCGCGACTGGCTTCAGAACGAGATTGCAGACCGAATGGTCGAGTTGGTCATTGTCGACATCGACCAGTTCGATCGGAGCCTGGCCGAGGTCTACTTCGAGAATCGTTGGATCAACGAGGAACTCGCTGCGAGTGGCCATGCCTTGGCGCTGAGCTCGAGCGCAACCGAGCTCCTCGATGGGGAGGGAGAAGCTCGAATCGAGGGCCGGGGGATGTGGGCCACCGGGATCTGCGGCGCCAACGACCCCATCGCTCACGTTTCGATTGTGAACGTCGTCTTCAATCCTCCCGGCGAGGACACCAATGAGCAGGTGACGATCCGCAACAGCGAGGAACGAGCGATCGATCTGTCCGGCTTCGTCCTGCGCGACGAATCGTCGGTGAATCGTTTTGATCTCACCGGGCGCACACTGCCAGCCGGAGCCGAGACCGTGATCGTCACCTCCTCGGTCTGGAACAACGATGGCGATACGGCGTTGCTTCTCGACGCTTCCGGAAGAATCGTCAGCGTCTACCGTTACCCCTAATCACCACAGGAGGGTGCAAGTGTCAATCAAGGACACCATGAAGGACGCTGCCCAAAAGGGCAAGGAGCTCGCCGACGACGCCGCCGAAAAAGCCGGCCCTTTGCTCGAGAAGGCAAAGGAAGCCGCGGGCGACGCCCTCGAGAAGGCGGGACCCGTCATGGAGAAGATCAAGGATGCGGCCGAGGAGGCTTGGGAGAAGGGCAAGGACGTAGCCGAGGATGCCTGGGAGAAGGGCAAAGAAAAGCTGAGCGAGATGCGGTCATCGACCCCCGGCGAAGCCGTCACTGACGTTGTCGATGAAGTCAAGGACAAAGCGACCGACGTCGTTGAAGAAGCCAAAGACAAAACGGGCGACGTCGCCGATGAAGTC
Organism: Acidimicrobiia bacterium; assembly: GCA_050997725.1. Classification (GTDB taxonomy): domain Bacteria; phylum Actinomycetota; class Acidimicrobiia; order Spongiisociales; family ZC4RG35; genus JACCTH01. The sequence goes on along the minus strand of JBPCQV010000158.1, from coordinate 8,336 downwards.
AAGGACAAAGCGACCGACGTCGTTGAAGAGGTCAAGGACAAAACGGGCGATGTCGTCGAAGAGGCCAAAGATAAAACGGCCGACGTCGTTGAAGAGGTCAAGGACAAAACGGGCGATGTCGTCGAAGAGGCCAAAGACAAAACGGCCGACGCCAAGGATGCCGTCGAAGAAGGCGTCGACGAGGTCAAAGACGGTCTCTGACCGAATCTCCGGTCGGGTGAGCGCCATTGCCGAATCCTCGACGATGGCGATCACCGAGCGCGCTCACCAGCTCAAAGCCGCCGGTCGGCCGACCATCAGCCTCGGCGCCGGCGAACCCGACTTCGCTACCCCCGAACACATAGTCGAAGCCGCTCGCCAGGCGGCGCTCGACCCCACCAATCATCACTACACCCCCAACAGCGGACTGCCGGCACTGCGCGAGGCAGTCGCGCAATACACGACCGAGTTTTCGGGGTCGGCCGTCAGCGCGAACCAAACCCTGATCACCAACGGTGCCAAGCAGGCTGTCTATTTGGGTCTGGCCGCGATCCTCGACGCAGGCGACGATGTTCTGATCCCGGCTCCCTACTGGGTGACCTATCCCGAGGCAAGCCGGCTAGCTGGAGCAAACCCCGTAGTGGTCGACACCAACTCCGAGACCGGATTCAAGGTCACGGTCGACCAACTGGACAAGGCGGCCACCGACCGGACCAAGGCGCTGATCTTCGTCTCCCCATCGAACCCTACGGGAGCTGTCTACACGGCCGCCGAGGTGAAAGCTCTGGGCCAGTGGGCGGCCGAGCGAAAGATCTGGGTCATCACCGATGAGATCTACCAGCGGTTGATCTACAACGGATTGGTCTCCGCCCCGTCGATCGCGGCCGTTCCCGAGCTGGGTGACCACTGGCTCATCGTCAACGGAGTGGCCAAGACTTTCGCCATGACTGGTTGGCGAGTCGGCTGGCTGGTCGGTCCCGTCGATGTGATCAAGGCGGCGTCCAACTATCAATCGCATCTCACCTCGAACGTGAACAACATTGCCCAGGTGGCGGCCGTGGCGGCCTTGACCGGTCCGCGCGAGCCGATCGAAGACATGCGACTCGCCTTCGACAAAAGACGCCAGGCAATGGTTGGCTGGCTGAACGAGATGAATGGGGTCGAATGCCTCGAGCCCGAGGGGGCGTTCTACACGTTTCCGGCCATCGGCGGCTTCGACTCGTCAATGGAAGCCGCCAGCTATCTCCTCGAAGAAGCGGACGTCGCGGTTGTCCCCGGTGAGGCGTTTGGCCTCGACGGACATGCCCGGCTCTCCTATGCCTTGGCTGATGACGACCTCGAAATCGCCATGAAACGAATGTCAAAGGCGCTCGCCACCCAAGCCATCTGATAAGGGCGATCTGACACTGGCGATCTGATACCGGCGATCTGACAATGGCGATCTGACCACCCGGAAGCGACCATACACTCGCTGGGCAGTGGATACTCCATCGTTCGCCAAAGCGATGTTGTTGGTAGAGCCCAGGCAGTTGACCTGCCATCGACTCCCGATCCGCACTATGCCGAACGGCGGATGGCTTGCCATCGAAGCGACCGGCATCTCCGGCGCTGACGTCCAGATTTGGAAAGGAGATCGCAGCGACGTCCTCTATCCGCTGGTGCTGGGCCACCAGGTCGTCGGCCGCGTGGCGGTGGCCGACGAGTCGCTTCCCTTCGAGGTGGGGACGCGAGTTGTGGTAGAGCCAGACCTTCGCTGTGGGGTATGCCGGCGTTGTCAGAATGGGATCGGCGGTTGCCGGCAGCGAGTTCCTGTCAATAGCTACGGCCGACTTCCCTCCACCGAACCGCCCGGCCTGTGGGGTGGTCTCGCCGAGTATCTCTATCTCGATCCGAGCTCAGTTCTTCATCCGGTGTCAGACGACATCTCCGCCGAGCTGGCCACCTTTGTTCACCCGCTTGCCGCGGGATACACCTGGACGGTGGAGTTGCCGGCCCTGGCTGCAGGCCAGACCGTGATGGTGCTCGGCCCGGGACCACGCGGCCTCGCCTGTGTTATCGCCGCTCTCGCCGCCGGCGCATCCTGGGTCGGCGTTAGCGGCCTCGACTCCGACTACGACCGATTGGCAGTGGCCCAGAAACTGGGGGCTCACCTCATCATCGACGCCACCACCGAGGACGTTCCCGCGGCCGTCGCCGATCATCTCGGCACCCGTCCCGACATCGTTGTCGATGTGACCTCCGATGATCCCGAGGCGATGTTCACCGCGCTCGACCTCGTCCGCTCGGGCGGGACGGTGGTGCTGGCATCGATGAAGGGCAATCGCCCGGTCCAGTTTTTCTCCGATCTATTGGTGACCAAGCAATTGACACTGCGGGGGGCGCTGGGGGCCACGAGCGCCGGTTATCAATGGGCGTCTGCCCAAATTGCGGCCGATCCGTCGCTGGACCAATTGGTTTCTCATCAATTCCCCCTCACCGAAGCCAACCGCGCCTTGCAAGCCGCCGCCGGCATGCTCGGGCATGACGAGCTCTTGTCGGTGGCAGTGACTTTCTGATTCGGTCGCAGCTGAAATCTCGGCCCATAACCGGCTGGGTCCTCTACGACCTCGCCAACACCGTTTTCGCCCTCGGAGTCATCGGTCTCTACTTCCCCGCTTTCCTCCTCGACTCGGGCGGCCGCGATGGGGCTCTCGCTCTGGCCGAGGCGGGGGCAGGGATCGCGGTCATCTTCCTCGCTCCCCGGATCGGAGGCGTCACCGACCGCAGCGGGCGCCGCCTTCCCTGGCTGGCAGTCACCACTGGCATCGCCGTCGTCACCACGGCCTTCCTCGGTTCCGTCCCCCTGTTCGGCTCACTGCTCCTGCTTGCCTTGGGGCTCGTCGGTTTCAACCTTGGTTCAGCGATTTACGACGCCCTCTTGCCGTCGGTGAGCACTGTCGAGACGCGGGCGCGCATCTCCGGGCGGGGGGTTGGGATCGGTTATCTCGGATCATTCCTCGGCCTGGGGCTGGGACGTTTCGTTCTCGAAGTACTCGACGGTAATTACCGCGGGGTCTTCGTTTCTTTGGCGGCCGCCTTTGTCCTCTTCGCCATCCCGATCTTCGTTTGGGTCAAGGAGTCACCGCCGGTCAACCGGGTGGAGCGGCCGCTCGGGTTGCTGGCGGCCTGGCGCGCAGCCCGCTCGGTCCCGGGCATGGTGCGGTTCTTGATCGGCCGCTTTCTCTACACCGACGCAATCAACACTCTCATCGGCGGGTTTTTGGCGTTGTTTGTGATCACCGAACTGGGGCTGAGCACTTCTGCGGTCAACACTTTGCTCGCCATTGCCATCGCCGCGGCTATCGCCGGGGGCTTCCTGGGCGGACGCCTGACCGAGATCTGGGGCCCGCGCCGCAGCCTACGGCTCGTGCTCCTCCTCTGGACCGCGGCGATCATCGCCGGCATCGTCGCCGCCGCCTTCGACGTGCCGGATCTGGTCTGGATCGTCGGCGTGCTAGGGGGAGTTGCCCTCGGAGCAACCTGGGCCAGCGACCGGGTCCTAATGCTGGAGCTCAGCCCCCCAGATCGCATCGGGGAGTTCTACGGCCTCTACGCCATCATGGGCCGCTTCGCCACCATCCTCAGTCCCCTGCTCTGGGCGCTGATCGTCGACGTGCTCGGCCTCGGCCGCTTGGTGGCGATGGCTGCCCTCGCCGGCTTCGTCCTCGCCGGTTGGTGGGTTCTGCGACGATAAGCTGACCGCGCTACCTCAAATTTGGTTTGTGGCGAACGGTCCAGAGCTAAATCGGCACGTGGCATGTCGTACTCGCTCGCCACCAACCGAATCACGAAAAAGTGTGTCGCCACCAACCGAATTACGACCGACACCGTCGGGAGCGGAGCCCTCTGAGGCCGAGAGTGGATGCGTCCACCTGGTGCCGACTGGCACCCCAAAGTCGTCCCTATCCGAAGCGCCTGCTTTGCCTATGAGAGCAAGACTCTTACGCCAGCGCCGATCGCAAATGCGCAAAGCCACGAAGCGAGCGAGCCGACCAAGACGTATTCCGGCGACAAGCGGCTGTCGGGTCCGATGATCTCCGGAAAACGGAGAAGGCTCTTCGCCGCCACGACCAAACCCGCAGCACCCGGTTCTCCGCTCAATACCAGTAGATAGATCAGCAGTCGTTCCATCGTCCCGATCCAACGACCAGCTCCAAGCTCCGCCGGGACCCGTACGCCACGCGCGCGCGAAAGCACGAACCGGACTGCGTAGTTGGAAGGAAAGGTGAGAAGCAAGGCGCCACCTGCAACTATCAGAGCATCTCTCACGAGAGCATCCGCATGGAGGTGAGCAGTGCGGCGATGCCATGGCTTTGCATGCGCCGGCTGACCGAGCTCTTGTTGACCTTCAGCCGAACAGCAGCTTGCTCCTGCGTAGAGCCGTCGAGGAGCATCGTGGCAATAAAGGCGTCGGCCCGATCGAAACCGTCAAGGACGAAATCGACAAGGACAAGACCGGCGTTGAACGAATCCTGGCGATCGTCGCCGGTAACTGCCAACGTCGACGTCGAGTTGGGCGACTGATTGGCATCCTCCCAGCTGGCCACCATCTTGATCGCCTCTCGTGCCCGCCACCAACACGGGCCGTCTTGGAGGATCGGGCTGCGATCAGCATCGAGAATCTCGAGCTCACCCCAACCGATCCCCATGCGAACACCAATCACGCCGACCGTCTCCAGCCGGATCCAAACCGCGGCCATCATTGCGGTTTCGACCGAGCCCAGCACCCCTTGGAACTCATCACCAACCGTGAACCGGAAGGGCTGTTCGGGTTCGAAGCGGGTGTTCACCCGCTCGAGGGCAGCGTCGATCTTCTCCTGAACCTGGCTCCGGACTCCCACGGTCCGCGAACTGACCAGATCTCCGATGACGGCGGCGCGCGTCAGTAGCGTAGTTGCTTCCATCGAACAACATTAACTATGTTGTCTCAATAACGCAACTTAGACCAAATTGCAGCAGAGACGCAACTAGCCAAAGGGGCGACCAAGGTCTCGCTCGATGCCGTAGGTAAGGGTTTCCTCGACGTAATAGGGAACCGGGAGATCCAAGACCTCTCGATTGCCGCTGACCAGCCGCACCCCAAGCTCGGCGAACCAGGTTGAGTTAGGCACAGCCCAGGGCCAGGCCCGCAGCCCGGCGCGAGCGCCCACCAATCCACCGACCATGGCCCCGAGCATGCTGCCGCCGAGCTCAACGGCACGACTGATCTGGTCCGCCGGGTCTGACCTGGCATCGGCGGCTAGCCGTATCGCCGCAGTCACCCAGCCGGGTCCCGGAGGTCCCAGCTCCTCCGCTTCTCCCTCGGCCTTGAGATCGGACAGTTGGCCAACGAATTCCGGAAGCGCCGCCGCATCGACAAAGCCCGCGGTCTCATTGAAGACGCGGGCGGAAGCAACCTCGGTGATCTCCCTGACCGCCGCCAAGAAATCCCTGCCGGTCTGGCCGAAAGCACTTGCCGCCATGGCCGCGGCGAGGGCCGCAGTCGCCACCGCGGTGGTGGCATCCATGTGAGTCAGTCGGGATACCTCGAGGGCGGCAGTCACCAGTTTGGAAGGGTCGCGGCGAAACCAGATCCCGATCGGGAAAGCCCGAGCTGCGGGCTCGCAGTCGGGCCGGCGCACCCTTCGTTGTGTCGGCGTGTCAACCCCGGCCAGCCACTCTTCAAACTCCGGGCTTGCGGTCCTGAACACCGTGGGATTGGCTCCATCGGCGCCGAGCTCGGCCCACTCATTCGCCAGATCGGGCCCCGAGATCCCGTTTCTAACCATCAGGTGGTAAGAAACCACCGTCGCTTGCTGGGTGAGGGCGGAATACCCAAGAGGGCTGGCGCCGCCGGCAACGTCCCCTGCCGCAGCTGCCAGGAGCGCTCCTGCGCCTTCCCCGTTGACCAGCGAGAACAGAGGGACAATTGGGTCGGACAAACCCGGCGGAGCCTAGTCCGTTACCCTTATTGGCCACACCGATGCAACGTCTGCTTTTGCTTGCCAACCCCGCTTCGAGCCAGTTCACCGGCGGCGTCCATCGCACTGTCGCTCGCATCCTTTCTCGTACGTTCGAAGTCGAAGCGGTCTGGCCGCAGTCGCCCCTCCACGCTCGCCAACTCACCGAGCAAGCAGTTTCCGATGGAATGGATGTCGTGGCAGCGATGGGCGGCGACGGGGTCGTCCATCACGTCGGCCAGGCCCTTGTCGGAACGGACACAGCGCTTGCGGTCATCCCCACCGGGACCACCAATGTCTATTCGCGCCTCTACGGAATCCCTCGAAAGCCTGCCCCGGCTGCTCGGCTGCTGCAAAGCGAGAACCGGCGGGTCCACGTCCCCGTGCTGAGCATCGAAGGGATCAACGACTCCGGCCCTTCGCGGCGTCACGTGCTTTTTGCAGCCGGGTTTGGATTCGATGCCGAAGTGGTCAAGGCGGCCGAAGGTGAGCCGTATCGAAAATACTGGTTTGGCGGCCTCCACTACGCCCGCAGTGCCGTCACCACCCTGGTTCGGGAATTCCGCGATCGGCAACCGAACATCCGCATCGCCGCCGGTGGACGAACCGCCGAGGCGGTGGCGGTGTTGGTCCAGTTTCACCCCTTCTACACCTACTTCGGACGCCTCGCTTTGACTCTCTCCACTCAAACTCCCGGTCCGATGACGTTGTTGATCGCCGAGGGCCTTCCGATGCGCCGGCTCCCACGGATCACTGCCTCGATCCTCGCCCGTCGCAACCTGGGGGCGATACCCGGCCTGACGGTCTGGGAAGGTGTCGACCAGTTTTCCATCGCGGCCGATCCACCCTCTGAAGGGCAAGCGGATGGCGAGCTGACGGGAACCTGGAAAGAAGGAACCGGGAGCTTTACGGCCGCGGCGATTCAGTTGGTGGTTCCAACCGAGAGTTAGTGAGGTTGGTGGCGACCTTCACCTCGCCATTTGGCACGTAGTGGACGCTGCCATCTCCAGCCCGGAGAACGGTGACCCGAAGCCTGACATCCTGCACCTCACCGGTCACCCCCGCGATCGAGACCAAGCTTCCAATCCGAAATTGATCTTCGAGCAGGATGAAGAAACCTGCGATCACGTCCTGCACAAGCTTTTGGGCGCCGAATCCCAGGGCCACCCCGATGACTGAGGCGACCCCGAGCAGTGGAGTAATCGGCAGGCCCCAAACTCCGGAGAGAATCGTGAGGAGAGCGACGATGCAAATGGCGACTACTAGCACGCGTCGCAGCATCGACCAAAGCGTCGCTGCCCGGTTCCCGGTCTCGCCGTAGCGTCTCACGAACCTGAACCCGAGCCGCGCAACGACTAGATAGCCGATGAGAAAGACGGCAGCAATCACGGCGCTGGCGACGATCTCGTCGAGCCATTGATTCATGATGAGTGATTCATGCTGAGCGAGGCTAACTCGGTTCCGCCAGCGCCAACTGGAGCTCGGCGGCGATAGCTTTGCTCAAGGCGCGTGGTCGCAACTTCTCGCGCAACGACCGGCCCAGGGTTTGATCGAGATGGCGGGCGATTTCCTCTCGCGTAGTGGCGGTCACTGCGCCGATCACGGCCAGTGGTTCGATGGTCGATACTTCGGGCGCATCGGCCTTGAGCGCCTCCACGAACTCGAGGATCTCGTCGCGACCCGCAGGCCACCTCCTGGCGGCGTCTTTGCGTACTTTGTCCCATCGCCGGTCGAAGTCAACTGGCGCCAGGTCACGATCGATCAACCGGAGAAGCCGGCCGATCTCGACGCGCACCCGCCGCGCGCTTCGTTCGCTGCCAGCAGCTCGAATCCCCGCGCGCAACTCGTCGATCCCCAAAGGGGGACCGATCGGCGGGTCGGCCGCGACTGGCCAGACCGAAGGATCAGCGAAGCCGTCGTGGCGCAGGGCCGATGCCAGGTCGCTCAAGACCTCTTCAAGCTCTGAGGCGCGGAGTCGATCGATCTGGTTGAGGACGAAAAGGAATCGTCCCGCGTGGCCGGCCAGCGGTCGAAGGAATTGATCGTGCAAGACCCGATCTCGGTATTTCTCCGGGTCCGTCACCCACACCACCAGGTCAAGGTCGGACAGCAGCTCATCTACTTGCTGGCGGTGGGATGGATCCAAGGAATCGACGTCCGGTAGGTCGATCAAGACGAAGCCGAGATCGCCAAATTCGAGATTGTCTGGGGCGGCTTCCACCTGGGCGATGCCGAGCTCGTCCCAAAGGTTGGCCAGACGACTCTCCTGATCCGACGGAACCAGCACCAACGGTTTCGCGGTGGTTGGTCGCTTGGCTCCGGGCTCGGCGAGCTCCGTTGCTGAGATCGCATTGAAGAGACTCGACTTGCCCGATCCGG
>JBPCQV010000225.1:0-4145 GCA_050997725.1 Acidimicrobiia bacterium | reverse complement strand
GAAGATTGGCAAGACGCCTACAGATTCTTTGATGAGGTTGCGATGGCGAGGCGCTCACGACCAAACACCCGTCGATGTACTCACCACGAAAGTCCGGCCCCAATGCCTCGTATTCCTCCCAAGACATGGGTACCCGATCCCCTTCGTGCAAAGTCTGCATAACCACATTCACATTATTCCCTCTTCCGAACCATGAACGTACCGAGTTGCGATCGGCGTGCCTAGAGGTGTCTCTCGTCCGTAAAGTTCGAGCTCAATGGACACGCCCGGGCTAATTGTCGTAGGGCTGGTGATTGCCGCCGGTCTCGTTGGTGTCGTGGTCGCGGCAGTGCCGGGTTTGATCTTGGTCTATGCAGCCGTGTTCGTCTGGGCTCTAGTCGAGGGCGGCGGCGCATGGGTGGTCGTGGGGATCGCCACCGTCCTCCTCGTTGCCGGCGAGGCTGGCAAGTACATCTTGCCGGGCCGGCGTCTGAAAGAAGCTGGCGTGCCCAAACGGTCGATGGTCATTGGCGGGCTCTTCGCCATCATCGGCTTCTTCGTCATCCCCGTCGTTGGTCTTTTCATCGGCTTTCCCCTCGGCGTCTACCTATCGGAGCGCCAACGTCTCGGCGACCATCAGCGGGCCTGGCCGTCGACCAAATCGGCGATGAAGGCCACCGGCCTCTCGATCCTGATCGAGCTCACCGCCGCGTTGTTCGTAGCGGGGATGTGGCTGGTCACTGTCGTTTTCATCGTTTAACGGCTCTTCATCTCTTCCAGCTCCTCGAGGCTTTGCGGCCAGTCGTCTTTCAGCAGCCGTGACAGCGACCGGTCGGCCAGCAACTTGCCACCGGTTTGGCAGGTGGGGCAATAGTTGGTCTCGTTGGCGGCGTAGACGATCCGCTGCACCTTGGTTCCACAACGAGGGCAGGGCTGGCCGAATTTCCCGTGAACCGCCATCTCGGGGCGGAAGGCGGTCACCTTGGCCGGCCAGCTCTCGCCCACGCTTTTCCGGAGCACTTCTGTCCAGTAGTTGAGCTGAGAAACCGTCGCCTCATGCAGCCGCGCGAGCTGCTCGGAGGTCAGTTTGCCGGAGCGGGTCACAGGCGACAATTGCGCAGCCCAAAGGATCTCATCGGAGAAAGAGTTGCCGATGCCGGAGAACAGGCGCGGATCGGTCAAGACCCTCTTGAGCGTTCGGTTCTCCGCCGTGATGGCGCGGGCGAACTCCTCGCGGCTCGCTTGCAACGGCTCCACTCCCCCGCGGTTCTCAGCCGACAGATTCTCTTCGCCCGAGATAACCCAAATCCCCGCTCGCCGTTTGGTGCCTTGCTCGGTCAGGATCAACGTCCCGTTGTCGAACTCGAATCCAGCCAGCCCCACCTTTTTAGGAATCGCCACCTTGCCTTCTTTCCATCGCAGGCGCCCGGCGATCATGAGGTGGATGACGACGAACAACTCATCGCCGAAATCGAACACCAAGCGCTTGCCGAGCCGTCGCAAACCTGCGACCGCTTTACCCTCGGGTGCGTCGAAAGGCGGTTGATAGGTTCTCAGTACGGCCGGTGAGGCAAGTCGCAGCTTCTCCAGCCGGTGTCCAATCACCCTCCGTTCCAGAGCCTCGAGGTAAACGACGATGTCGGGGAGCTCCGGCATATCTCCCCAAGCTAGAGCTCAGTCCTCACACATGCGGGACGGGGGCGGTCGCCGGCACGTCGATCAGATCGATCACCAGCCGCTTCTCGGCCATCAAGAAGACCACCATTCCGGCCATGACCACGATCGCCGTGCCCACGAACATGAACTGGTAACCAAACTCGCGAATGATCAAACCGAGCAAGGGTGAGGCACCGAACAACGAGAGATCGAAGAGGGCAGTGAAGATGGCGGTGGTGGTCCCGCGCTCGCCCGGGGCCGCTCGACTCGTGGCCAAGCTAAGTACGACGGGAAAGGAGATGCCATGGCCAAGGCCGGTGATGGCTCCTCCGATCAACAATCCTTCCGGGAGCGGCAGGATCCCAACCAGCGCCACCCCCAGGGCATAGGCGGCGAGGCCCGGGCCGAGCATCCGCGTCGGCCCGATCCGGTCAGGCACCCACGCCAGCGTCAGCCGCCAGGTCACCGCCACTAGCGCATACGCAGCGAAGAACGGGCCAATCGTCCCCAAACCGCTGGTGGTGACATAGGTCTTGACGAAGACGAAGGCGGCGGTGAAGCCAAGCGACAAGATCAAGGTGACGAACCACACGGGCCGCAAGCTGGGTCGCCGCAGAACTTCGAGAAAACCGCTGGTGGTGGCGCCGGTATTTACTCCGCTGCGCTCCAGGAAGAAGGCCAGGATCAACGCCACCAACGAGAAGGCCGCCGCCACGAGGAAGATACCGCGATATCCCCAAGCGCTGGCAAGGATGCGGTCGCCCATGGCGGGAGCGATCCCGAGCGGGGCCAAGCCCGAGATTCCAAACAGCGCGATCCCCTGACTCCGGAATTGGACCGGGGTGCGATCGGCGATGTAGGTCCAGAACGCAGTCATCGACATCGCCTGCCCAATCCCTTGCAGGAGCCGGGCGCCCACCACCGCTGGTCCGAGCTGATCGATGAACGCGTAGGAGAACGTCGCGACGACAACGATCCCGGTCCCAATTCGGATCATGAGCCGGCGGCTCTTCTGATCCATGACCTTGCCGATCCATGGCCGCACCACGATGGAGGCCAGCCCCGAGACCCCCACGATCGTCCCGATGCGGACCTCGTCCGCACCGAGGTCGAGGAGGTATCCGGGGAAATGGACGAGAAGGCTGTTGGTCAGCTCGGAGGCAAGCGAAGCCAAGAAGATGAGCGCGAACCACTTCGTTGCCAGGAATTGGCGGACCATCAGGGCAGGTTAAAGGGAGCGACTGACCCTCGAACCTGGGCTTCCAAATCCGTACGATGAGGGCGTGGTTCGAGCCGCAACTGCTTCCCAGGTCGCGCTCGGGCATCTCATTGACTACGCGGGCATGTATCCCCCCGAATCCTTGTCGCTCGCGGAAGCTGTCTCTACCTACCAACGACATCAGCGTGGCGCCCACCGCTGGATGCTCGGAGTCTTCCTGTGTCCGAGCTCTCAGCTCCATGATCTTGAGTGGATGCTGGGCGGTCAGCCCACGCCAGTCGGCGTTGTCGTCGATCAACCGATCGTCGAAGCTCTCGAGGCGATCGCCATCTCCGGGCTTCGGATCCGCCAAGTCGAAACCCGTGACCTCGCCATCGCAGATCACCTAGCTCTGATGGCTCCAAACCAGGACCTGTGGCTCGAGACCGATTCCAAGCGGGTGCTCGACATCGCCGTCGAAAGCCCCGGTCGAATGATCGGGGTCAAACTCCGTTGCGGTGGTCCCAACCAAGAGGACTTTCCGTCGTCGGAAAACCTGTCCGAGGCCATGCACACCACATTTGCCTGTGGTCTCCCGTTCAAGGCCACCGCCGGCCTGCACCACCCCTGGCGGCACTTCTGGCCAGAGCTCGGAGTCTGGCGTCACGGCTTCTTGAACCTCGCTGCCGCCGCAGCGGCGCTGGTTCTGACTGGGGATCGTGATGCCGCGGCCGAGATGATCGAGGCCACCGATGGTCGCTTGGGACGTGGTGGGCTCCGGGTTGGCAGCCGCGAGTTCACCGCCTCTGACCTTCGTTCGGCTCGCATTTTTCTTCGCTCCTACGGAAGCTGTTCGTTTGATGAGCCGGTGGAAGACCTGCTCTCGATCGGCAGCCTTTGGTGATCGCGTTCGGGGTGTATTCGGCCGAAGGAGTCGACCGAGTGGGCGTCCGGATCGGCGACCAGCTTTTTGACCCCACGCCGGTGTCGCAGCTGCTCGAGGCGGCGTCGCTTCTCCCCTTGCTAGAAGCCGGCCGCGAGGCTTGGCTCGACGTCATCGGGCAAATGCATGACGCCGACCTTCCGCCCATCGAGGGTGGAATCGTTCTTCGCCTCCCGTGTCCGATCGGCGACTACGTCGACTTCTACTCCTCGCGTCACCACGCCGAGAACGTCGGTCGCATCTTCCGTCCCGACTCCGAGCCCCTGACCCCGAACTGGCGACACATGCCGATCGGCTATCACGGCCGCTCGGGGACGATTGTCGTCGACGGCACGCCGATCACCCGGCCAGCCGGCCAGATCGCGAAAG
>JBPCQV010000200.1:0-4033 GCA_050997725.1 Acidimicrobiia bacterium | reverse complement strand
CCACGATTGCTCCTTCTCTGGTTGTTCCTCCGCCGGTGCTGCCGATCTGGCACGACCCTTCTGGGCCTTCCTCACCCGACCCGCCTCAAGAAGACAGGGCCGACCAGGAGGAATCACCGACGTGTGTCGTTGGAGCGGGGATTGTAGCGGTCAGGACATCCGATTACGCAAAGACAAGACACTCTTGGCGTGAATCTGACAGACCCGCGATTCAGTGACCCCCAAGACCTCGCCGATCTCGGCCAAGGTCAAACCTTCGAAGTAGTAAAGGGTGATCACCAGCCGCTCGCGATCGGGTAACCGGTTGACCGCATCGCCGAGGATGTGACGGGTCTCCTCGGCGTGAAAAGCAGCCTCAGGCCCCACCCCGGCCTGGTCCGGAATGAAGTCGGCAAGCGACGAACCCGCGTCTGGCCCGATGAGCTCGTCCAAGGCCACCAGCCCGAGGTTTGACATCTCGGCCAGGGTTCCCCGCACCGACTCGACGTCCTGATCCATGTGACGGGCGAGCTCCTCGTCCGAGGGTGTCCGCTGCAAGCGATGCTCTAGCTCCGACATCGACCTCTCCACCTCGCGGGCGCGGGATCGAACCGACCGCGGCACCCAATCGAGGGAACGCAAGCCATCGAGGATCGAACCCTTGATGCGGTTGATCGCGTAAGTCTCGAACTTGAAACCACGCTCCGGTTCGAACTTGTCGATCGCGTCAATGAGGCCAAACACCCCGTAGGAGACGAGATCGGCCTGGTCGACGTTGCGCGGCAGTCCGGCGGCGACCCTCCCGGCGACGAACTTCACCAACGGCGAGTACTGGAGGATTAGCGCCTCGCGCGCTTGACCGTCGGATTCAACCTTGAGCCGCTGCCACAGAGTGGTTACGGCGTAGGAAGGATCGTCATGCTCTGGGATGGCTGAGGTCATAAGTCCTTTGCAGGTGTTGGCGGGAGACGGCAGTGTAAATCTGGGTTGTCCCCAGATCGCGGTGTCCTAGGAGTTCCTGGACTGTACGGAGATCGGCACCGCCCTCGAGGAGGTGCGTCGCATAGGAGTGGCGGAGAGCGTGAGGAAAGGTGGCGGCCCGGCTGCGAACGGCCCGGCGGATGCCCCGCTCATCAAGCTTTCCGCCGCGGACTCCCAACCACAAGGCGTCGCTCGCACCCGATTGGGCGAGTTGGCTTCGTCCTTTCTCGACGTATGCTGCGACCGCATCTCGGGCGGGTTTTCCGATCGGGACGGCTCTCACTTTGCCGCCCTTTCCCGTCACGGTGATCAGATCGGTGGCGAAATCACTGGTTCGCAGTTGCGCCAGCTCCGACACCCTGAGGCCGGTGCCGTACAGAACCTCGAGGAGGGCCCGATCCCGCAAGTCGATGGGCGTCGCCGACGGGAGCCCGTCGAGGATCGAGGCGATCTGACGGCTGGGCAGCGCTCGCGGCAGCCGCTCTCCGAGCCGGGGCCGGGCAAGCTGAGCAGCCGGGTTAGCCGGCAAGTGGCCCCGTTTGACCAAATCCTCGAGCCAACCCCGCACTGCCGAGGACTTGCGAGCGATCGATCGCCTGCTCAACCCTGCCTTCTCCAGATGCGCGAGGTAGCGACGCAAATGGTGACGGTCGAGCTGGGCCAGGCCCGCCAATGCCCGGTCTTTGGAAAAGTCGAGGAACTGGGCAAGGTCGCGCCGATAGGCCGCGATTGTGTGCGGGCTGAGTCGCCGCTGGCTTCCGAGCCTCGCCAAATACTCCTCAACCGCCAGTTGTGCCTCGGACATTCGGTTCCCAGGCTAAGTCAGTATTTCGCGAGCGCTAGCTATTCGCGGAGTTGGCGACGGATCAGATCGGCCAGGGTCTCCCCCACCGGGGCCTCACTCCGGGCCAGGGCCGCCTCGATTGTGACCCCCTGTGCTGAGGTCCGGTTCGAATGTGGCATCGGCGGTGGACCTAGCGTGAAGCTCAACAGCTCGACCAGGTCATCGACGCCGAGCACTGGGTGGGCACCGTCTCGGATCAACAGATTGCACCCTCGGGAAACCGGACGATCGATGTCGCCCGGGACGGCGAGCACCTCTTTTCCCATCTCGAGCGCCAGCCGCGCCGTGATCAACGCCCCGCCATCCACGGCCGCCTCGATCACAACGGTCACCTCGGCTAGAGCGGCAATGATCCGGTTGCGAGCGGGAAAACGAAAAGGGGCGGGTGGAGTTCCCGGCGGGTACTCGCTAACCAAGCCGCCCCCGGTTGCGATCAGCTCGCGGGCAAGCGATTCATGCTGCTTGGGGTAGACCGTGTCGAGGCCCGAGCCGAGCACGGCCCAGCCGGTGCCGCCCGCGTCGAGACAGGCTCGATGGGCAACGCCGTCAATGCCGCGAGCCAGCCCCGATATCACCGGCCAGCCGCAGCCGACGACAGCCGAGGCGAATTGGACGGCGACGCGATTGCCGTAGGACGTCGACCGGCGACTCCCGACGATCGCCACCCCTGGTAACGAAGGCAGCGTGCCCTCGACCCAAACTTTGGCCGGCAACCCCGGCAACTCGGCAACGAACTCGGGAAGTGCCCGCTCGATCAAAACGAGCTCCGATAGGCGATCGCCTCGGCAACGTGAGCCTCTTCGACCTGTTCGCTCGCGGCCAAATCAGCGATAGTGCGCGCCACCCGGCGCACCCGATCGGCTCCTCGCCCGGTCAGAAAACCCTTGCGTAACGCAACCCCGATCAGCCCGACCGCGGCGTCCTCATAGACGAGGCGATCAAGCGCTTGCCGTCCGAGCTGGGCGTTTGTGCCGTCTGCCCTGAGCAACTGTCTCTCGCGCGCCAGGCCGACCCTTGCCCGAATCATGGCTGAGTCCTCCCCGGGCGGGCCAAGGAGCAAATCGGGATCGGGGGCGGACATCGCGATTCGCAGGTCGAAACGATCGAGGAAAGGCTCGGCCAGCCGCTTGCGATATCGGGCGATCTCCGCCGCCGAACATCGACACGACACCAACCGGTCACCGCTGAACCCGCAGGGACACGGGTTGGAGGCCGCGATCACTTGCGATCGGGCGGGGAACGTGAGGCTCGACCCGCGGCGGGCAATCGTCACCTTTCCTTCCTCGAGCGGCTGCCGCAGGGCGTTGAGCAAGTGCGGGGGGAATTCTCCGAGTTCGTCCAGGAATAGAACCCCGTGATGGGCGAGAGAAATCTCGCCCGGGGTCGGGTGGAGGCTCCCGCCGCCGAGGACGGCGGCCATGGAAGCCGAATGGTGGGGCGAACGGTAAGGAGGCTGGTTGGTGAAACGCCGGTGCCGGTCGGCAGCCGCCCACAAGCAGGCAACCTCGACTGCTTCCTGGTCGGTGAGGAGTGGGAGCAATGCCGGGAACCGCTTGGCGAGCATCGTCTTGCCACATCCGGGCGAACCGACCATCAGCATGTGGTGACCGCCCGCGGCCGCCACCTCCAAGGCGCGACGAGCGAAGGTTTGCCCTCGCACTTCGGCCAGATCGATCCCGTCGTCATATGGGTCGTCGTGGACAATCGGCAAAGTTGGTTCCGGCCTCTTCGTGGCGAAGGCAACCGCCTCGGCGAGGCTCGCGATCCCAAACACCTCGGCGCCCGGGACCCGCGCCGCGCTGGGAGCGTCATTTCTTGCCACCAAACAGGGCCAGCCGCGCTTGGCCGCCAGCAGACCGGCTCCGATCGCCCATCGGCTCCGGCGAACTGCGCCGTCAAGGGCAAGCTCACCGGCGACTACGACTCGCGAAAAATGGGGGATGGTCTTCGCCGCCGCCAGCACCCCGAGCGCGATCGGCAGGTCGTAGTCGGCGCCGGCCTTTGGCAAGTCGGCTGGGGCGAGGTTGACAGTGATCGTTCGATGCGGAAAGTTGTGCCCGCTCGAAGTGATCGCGGCCTTGACCCTTTGCTTTGCCTCCCGAATCGACGTGTCCGGCAGTCCCACGAGGTTGAACTTTTCGGAGGCCGCGCCGACATGGACCTCGATCCGCACCGCCCGCGGCTCGGCTCCAACCATCGCCACCGACATCGTTTGCGAGAACACCCCTC
>JBPCQV010000181.1:0-6628 GCA_050997725.1 Acidimicrobiia bacterium | reverse complement strand
GATCGTTCGCCCCGGGGCGCCCGTGGTCTTCGGCTCGTTCGCCTCGTCGATCTCGATGCAGTCCGGCGCGCCAACGTTTGGGACGCCCGAGCCCGCCTTGGTGCTGTTCGTCATCGCCGCCCTGGCCCGGCGGCTGGGGGTCCCGTTTCGCAGCGGCGGCAACCTCACCTCCTCGAAGGTCGCGGACTACCAAGCCGCCTTCGAGAGCGCGGCCACCTTTTTTCCGACGATCCAAGCCGGGACCAACTTCGTCCTTCACACCGCCGGATGGCTCGAGGGTGGCTTGACGATGGGCTACGAGCAGTTCATCCTCGACGCCGATCAGGCGTCGATGGCCGCCGCCTATATCAACGGGGTCGACCTCAGCGACAACGGGCTGGCGATCGAGGCGCTGATCGAGAATCCTCCCGGTCAGCATTTCCTCGGCAACGCGCATACGTTGGCGAATTTTGCAACGGCCTTTTGGCGCAGCCGCACGGCTGACAACGACAGTTTCGAGCAATGGCTCGAAGGGGGGTCACAACCCGCCGAGATGCGTGCCCATGCGCAGTGGCAGCAGATGCTGGGCGAGTACGAACTGCCGCCTTTGGACGAATCCGTCGAAGAAGAGCTGCTCGAATGGATCTCGCACCGTAAGGCCTCGTTTCCCGACTCCGATGTCTGACCGGCTCACGGCTTCGACCTCCTTCGAGATCATCCCGCTCAAGGGGATCGAAGAGAAGCTCAGCGCTCTCCCGAGCGGGGCCAGCGTGACCGTGACCGCTTCCCCGGCGAAGGGAACCAAGGCAACTCTCGACCTTGCCACCGAAGTTCATCGTCTTGGTCACCAGACGACGCCGCATCTCTCGGCGAGAATGATCGGCGACCAGAGCGAGCTCAACGACATCATCGACCGCCTCGCGGGCGAGGGAATCAACCGAGTGTTTGTGGTCGGGGGTGACGCCGACGAGCAGGGGAAGTTCAAGGACGCCCTCGAGCTATTGCGAGCCATGGAGGAGCTTGGTCATCATTTTCAGACGGTGGGCGTCACCGGCTATCCCGAGGGTCATCCATTCATCTCGGGCGACCTGCTTCGCCAGGCGCTGATCGACAAGCAACGGCATGCCACCTATATCGCTACCCAGATGTGTTTCGATCCTCGCGCCATCGTCACTTGGGCTCGCGGCACTCGGGCGGACGCAATTCAGCTCCCTATTCGGGTCGGTATCCCCGGGGTGGTCGACCCGCTCAAGCTGGCCTCGATCGCCCGCAGAATCGGAGTGGGGACCTCGGCTCGGTTTGTAACGAAAAACCGGAGCGCGGTTTGGCGCTTGCTTCGACCGAAGACCTACCGGCCGACCAAACTGGTGCGCGCCCTCGAGCAAGAACAAGGCAAGCTGAACCTCGCCGGCTTGCACATCTTCACCTTCAACCAGATCGCCGGCACCGTCGCCTGGCTGCACGGCCAGCAAGAGCGTTGAGATGGTGCAGTCGATCGACCGCGCGTTTGCGGTGATGGAAGCCTTGGCCGTCTCACCGGCGGGGATTACCGAGCTGGCCGGGCGCATCGACCTCCCGAAGTCGACAGTCGCCCGCCTGGTCGCCACGCTCGAACAGCGTGGCGCGGTGGCCCGCACCACGGACGGTCGTTATCGGATTGGACAGGGCTTGGTCGAGCTGGCCGGGGGCGCCGATGCGAGCACTTCCCTCAGCTCGGCCGTCATCCCGCACTTGACCAATCTGGTCAACGTGGTTGGGGAAGCGGCGGGATTCAGCGTTCCCACCGGCTATCAGGTTCACTATCTAGCTCAGGTCGAGTCGCCCGGCGCCATCCAGGTCCGCGACTACACCGGTCTGCAAGTGCCGATGCACATCGGACCTTCCGGCCTTTGCATGATGTCGCACTGGCCCGGGGACGACGTCGATCGTTATCTCGCGCGATCGTTGGAGGCCTTTACCAAGCAAACCGTCGTTGCGCCGAAGCTCATCAGGCAACGCCTGCGCCAGATCAGAAACGAGGGACATTGCTGGGTCTTCGAAGAGTTTGTCGAAGGCATCAACTCGGTGGCTGCCGCGCTGCTCAACTCCGACCGCAAAGTGATGGGCGCGATTCACGTCCACGGGCCTGCCTACAGGTTTCCCGCCACCGATGCTGCCAGCATCGCTGAGCAGGTGATGGCAACCGTCCAGCAGTTCTCACAACGTCCGCCCGACCAATCCAGGAGAAAATGATGAGTCAGTTCCCCAGTGACCTCGAGATCGCTCGCGGCGCCAAGCTGGCGCCCATTGAAGAGGTGGCGGCCAAAATTGGGCTCGGCAGCGAGGACTTGATCCCGTTCGGACGGACGAAGGCCAAGGTTCATCTCGACGTCCTCAAACGCATCGGTTCCCGCGCCCGCGGCAAGTACATCGATGTCACCGCCATCACTCCCACCCCCCTCGGGGAGGGGAAGACCACGACGACGGTCGGCCTCGTCCAGGGCCTGGGGGTGATCGGCAAGAACGCTGTCGCCTGCATCCGCCAACCGTCGATGGGACCGACCTTTGGCATCAAAGGCGGGGCGGCCGGCGGCGGGCACAGCCAGGTGGTGCCGATGGATGAGTTCAATCTCCATCTCACCGGCGACATCCACGCCATCACTACCGCCCACAATCTGGTCGCCGCGGCAATCGACGCCCGTTGGTATCACGAGACGCGCATGTCCGACGAAGGCCTGAAGAAGATCGGGCTCGAACGGCTCGGCATCGACGTCTTCAACTTGCAATGGAACCGGGTCCTCGACGTCAACGACCGGGCGCTGCGGAACGTGATCGTCGGACTTGGTGGCGGTGACGAGGGCCGGCCCCGGGAGACCGGATTCGACATCAGCGTCGCCTCCGAGCTGATGGCGATCCTGGCGCTAGCCGACGGCTCCGACTTTGCCAGCGCTCTGCGCAACTTGCGGGAGCGGGTGAGCCGGGTCGTGTTCGGGATTTCCAAGGCGGACAAGCCGTTGACCCTGGAGGACCTGGGTGTGGCCGGAGCGGTCACCGTGCTGATGCGCGACAGCCTCCATCCCAACCTGATGCAGACCCTGGAAGGCCAACCGGCTTTCGTCCATGCTGGGCCCTTCGCCAACATTGCCCATGGCAACTCGTCGATCCTCGCCGACCGGGTTGCCCTTCACTCGGCAGAGTTCGTCGTCACCGAGTCGGGGTTCGGGGCGGACATGGGGATGGAGAAGTTCCTCGACATCAAATGTCGAACGTCGGGGCTGAAACCCGATTGCGTCGTCCTGGTGGCAACGGTTCGCGCCCTCAAGACCCATGGCGGCGGCCCGCGGGTCGTCTTGGGGAGGCCCCTCGACAAGGCCTACACCGAGGAGAACCTGGCGTTGCTCCAAGCCGGGATGCCCAACCTCGTCGCTCATATCCGCACCGTGAAGCGCTTCGGGCTGCCGGTGGTGGTGGCGGTCAACTCGTTCCCTACCGACACCGGGGCGGAGATCAATGCGATCCGGGAGGCGGCGCTGGAAGCAGGAGCCGAAGCCGCCGTGCGGGCCGACCATTGGGCCCAAGGCGGGGCCGGAGCGGCCGAGCTGGCTGAGGCGGTGGTGGAGGCTGCGGAAAAGCCCAACGAGTTCTCTTATCTCTATCCGCTGAATATGGGGATTCGGCAAAAGATCGAGATCATCGCCCGCGATATCTACGGCGCCGGCGAAGTTGAATATTCACCGGTGGCCTCCAGGCAAATCGAGGGCTTCGAGAAAGCCGGCTTTGGCTATCTGCCGATCTGCATGGCCAAGACCCATCTCTCGATTTCCCACGACCCGAACCTCAAATGCGCCCCGACCGGTTTCACTATCCCGGTGCGGGAGGTGAGGGCGTCGGTGGGCGCCGGGTTTATCTACCCGATCTTGGGGGAGATGCGGACCATGCCCGGTCTTGGCTCAAATCCCGCCTATCTCCGAGTCGACATCGACGAGAACGGGGACGTCATCGGCCTCTTCTAAGCATCGTTTTTATCACGCAAACAGGGCGTAAGACGCCCTGTTTGCGTCGCGAGAACGTCGCTCAGTCAGTAGGAGGTCCCACCGGTCTGGCAAGATGGCGCTGAGGAGGCGAAAGGAGGTGAAATTGGCACCCAATATCCGGCTGACGACGCCGCTAGTTCGTCGAGATGGTCGTCTGCAACCCACCACCTGGGACGACGCGGTGCGGACCGCAGCCGACGGGCTCAGGACCGTGCAAGCGGAACACGGAGGCGAAGCGCTCGGCATCTTCTCCTGTTCCAAGGCGACGAATGAGACCAACTACCTGGCTCAGAAGTTTGCCCGCACGGTGCTCGGCACCAACAACATCGACAGTTGCAACCGCACTTGACACGCTCCTTCCGTCGCCGGTCTGGCGGCTGTGTTTGGGGCAGGAGGCGGTACTAGTTCCTATGAGGAGATCGAGCACGCCGATGTGATCCTTCTCTGGGGCTCGAACGCGCGCGCCGCCCATCCCATCTTCTTTCATCACTTGTTGCGGGGAGTGCACAACGGGGCGCTGCTCTACGCGATCGACCCGCGCCGGAGCGAGTCGGCCAAGTGGGCCGACATCTGGCTAGGGATTGAAATTGGCTCGGACATCGCCCTCGCCAATGGAATGGCGCGGGTGATCATTGAACGCGGCCTTCAGCACCACGACTTCATCGCCAACGCCACCACCAGCTTCGACGACTACGCCGCCAAAGTCGGCGAGTATCCGTTGGCCCGAGTCGAGGAAATCACCGGTATCCCCGGAGAAGTCGTCGAGGAGATGGCCGTCGCTTATGCCTCAGCCGGCATGGCCCAGATTGTCTGGACGTTGGGGATCACCGAGCACCACAACGCCACCGACAATGTCTTGGCGCTGATCGATCTCGCTCTTCTCACTGGTCACGTTGGACGCTACGGGTCGGGTCTTGTTCCTCTCCGCGGACAGAACAACGTGCAAGGGGGAGGGGACATGGGCGCCATTCCCAACAAGCTGCCCGGGTTCCAGGACGTCGAGGACGACGACTTGCGGGCGAAGACCGAACGGATCTGGAACCACCCGATCCCTCCCAAACGCGGCTGGCACTTAACCCAGATGTTCGAGGCGATGGCGGCCGGAAAGCTGCGCGGCCTCTATGTGATCGGCGAGAACCCCGCCGAGTCCGAAGCCGATGTGGTCCACGCGCGGCAAGCGCTTGAGGGCCTCGATTGCATGGTGGTGCAAGATATTTTCCTCACCCGAACTGCGCAGATGGCCGACGTGGTGTTCCCCGCCGCCGCCGATTGGTGCGAATCGGAGGGCACGGTGACCTCGAGCGAGCGCCGGGTGCAACGGGTGCACAAGGCGCTCGAGCCGCCCGGGGAGGCGCGACCGGACGTCGACATCATTGGCATGCTGGCCCGAGGAATGGGCGCCGATTGGGGCCAACCTACGCCCGAGGAGGCGTGGAATGAGTTGCGATTGGTTTCCCCGATGCACGCCGGGATGAGCTACCAGCGCCTCGACGAGCTCGGGGGAATCCAATGGCCGTGTTATGACGAGAATCACCCGGGCGAGCTGTTCATCCACGGCCGCCTTTGGAACCAGCCGCTCGACTCACCACCGGCGCCTTTCATCCCCGTCGACTGGGTTCCCCCGGTTGACCGGCTCACCAACGACTTCCCCTATCGGATGACCACCGGTCGTCACCTCGACGGGTTCAACACCGGGGTTCAGTCGGCGGGCTACGACTCGCCGATCCGAACCGGAGGGACGATCGATATCTCACCTGAGGACGCCGACCGCCTCGCCATCCACGATGGTGACCTCGTGAAAGTGTCTTCTCGGCGGGGGACGATCGAGGTTCCCGCCCGGCGCGATCGAGCGCTGCGTTCGGGCTTGGTCTTCATGTCGGTGCACTACGGCGAGGAGGCCGACGTGAACCAGCTCACCATTGACACCTGGGACCCAAAGTCCGGCACCGCCGAGTTCAAAGCCACCGCGGTTCAGCTACAAAAGGTCTGAATGGACATTCGGCTCATGGACGCCCCTCCCTCCGACGCGGAGCGAGCCGTCATCGCAGCGGTGATCGATCCGGTCGAAGAGGTTGGCTCCCATGTCGCTTTTGGTGGCCATTCGGCTCGTAGTCATCGGCATCTCTTGCTCCCGGTGCTATCGGCCGTGCAATCAGAGATCGGCTGGGTCAGCAAAGGAGCTCTCAATGAGATCTGCCGGCGCCTCGTGATACCACCCGCCGAGGCCTACGGCGTCGCCAGCTTCTATGCACTGATCTCAACGACCGAGCGTCCATCAGTCGTCGCTCACGTTTGCGATGACATCGCTTGTCGGCTGGACCGAAGCGAATTCCCGCCCGGCGATTCCCTGGTTTCCTCACCGTGTCTCGGTCAGTGCGACCGACGTCCGGCCGTCCTCCTCCAGCGAGCCGGGATGGAGGATGTGGTCAATGCTCCCAGTGACCAGGATCCGTTCGAATTGGTCGGCGTCGCCGACCCGACCGTGGTCGGCGATCGTCTCCTCGCTCGCGTCGGCCATGTGGATCCCGAATCCATCGAAAGTTATGCGGAATACGGGGGATGGCAGGCGTTGGAAAAGTCCCGCGCCATGGGCCCGGCGGCGGTGATCGAGGAGGTCGAGCGGTCAGGATTGAAGG
>JBPCQV010000129.1:0-6389 GCA_050997725.1 Acidimicrobiia bacterium | reverse complement strand
GGGGTCAGCAGGGGGAGCCGGCCGCTTCGCCCAAGCGACACTGTTTGGCTTCATCGGCGTCGAGCTCGTGTCTCTTATGACCGGGATCGTCACGCTGCTCCGCTAGGAGCAACGCCAATTAGAGCTGAATCCCGAAGAGGCCTTCTTCGCCGATGGTTGGGACTTCGGAGTTGGCTTCGCCTACTTCGGTGTGTTCATACTCTGTGGCATCGCCTGGTTGATCTGGCAGTACCAGGCGCACTCGAACCTTTCGAGTATGACTGCGACCAAGTTTCGACCGGCCGCCGCCTTCTGGATCCTGGTCCCCATCGCCAGCTTGTTTGTCCCCTTCCTGGCGATCGGCGAGCTTGCGCGGGCGGGAATTGATCGACCAATCCTGCGCAGATGGTGGTGGGCTCTCTATTTGGCGATGAACGTCCTCGTCGGCCTCTCCTCCGTAGCCGGGCTGGCAGAAATGTGGCTCGCATCACTCATCGGTGGCATCGCCGCCTCCGTTGTCGGGATCGGGGCCGCGGTCTGCGCGATCCGACTGATCTCGCTCATCAATTCCGGCCTCGAGAGCCGGCGGGTATCGGCCGGTTGGCCGGCCGGGCGGCCCTCGCTCACAGAAAGGGCGGGCCTCATCTGGGCGGGGGGGGCATCACTGCTGACGGTGATGGGAGGCAGCCTGTTTGGTGTGGCTCTGCCCGAGATCGCCCGCAACTTGCCCACGGTCCCTGAGACCAACCTCGCTTTCGTGGTGGGGGCTTGCTTCAGCGAAACCGAGGTCGATTTCATCGATGTGAGTTGCAACGGACCCCACGAGGCCGAGGTCTATGAAGTGCTCGAATATCCCGAGGCGTCGTCGTATCCGGGCGATGACCTCATTGCCGATTGGGCCGAGCCGCAGTGCTATGCCCAATTCGAGCCCTACACCGGCGTCCCCTATCCGGACTCGGCTCTCGAGTTTGGGTATCTCTTGCCGTCGGCGCAGGGATGGCAGGCCGGCGATCGCGAAGTGACCTGTTACTTGTTCGATCCGTCGGGGGACGACCTCACTGGGCCGGTGGCGCAGGCCGCGTAGTCATCGGCACGCGCACCCCGCGTTCTTCCGCGGTCCGACGCGCCTTCTCGTAACCGGCGTCGACATGGCGGAGCACGCCCATCGCCGGATCGTTGGTCAGGACGCGCTCGACGCGGAACGCGCCGTCCTCGGTGCCGTCGGCCACGACCTGGGCGCCGGCATGGATCGATTTCCCGATCCCCACCCCGCCTCCATGGTGCACCGCCACCCACGCGGCCCCGGAGGCGGTGTTGACGAGAGCGTTGAGGATCGGCCAGTCGGCAATGGCATCGGAGCCGTCCGCCATCGACTCAGTCTCGCGATAGGGCGAGGCCACCGAACCGGAATCGAGATGGTCACGGCCGATCACGATCGGCGCTGCGACCCGCCCCTTGGCAACCAGATCGTTGAAAGCGAGACCGGCCAGGTGCCGTTCGCCATAACCAAGCCAGCAGATCCGGGCCGGGAGCCCTTGGAACGGCACCTTCTCGGCGGCCATCCGCAGCCAGCGCTGAAGGGGATCGTTGTCGGGAAACAGCGCGGCGACGGCCCGATCAGTTTCGGCAATGTCGGCCGGGTCACCGGAAAGGGCCACCCATCGAAATGGCCCGAGGCCCTCACAGAAGAGCGGCCGGATGTAGGCGGGGACGAAGCCCGGATAGGAGAACGCATCGGCGAATCCGCCAAGTACGGCCTCTCCTCGCAGGTTGTTGCCGTAGTCGAAAACCTCGGCGCCGGCGCGTTGCAGCTCCACCATTGCCGCGCATTGCTCCGCCATCGCGCGGCGGCTCTCGACGATATAGCGGGCTGGGTCAGCTTCGCGCAGCTCGGCGGCGGCTTCGAGGGTGAAGCCATTGGGGATATAGCCGTAGAGGGGATCATGGGCAGAGGTTTGGTCGGTGACGATGTCGACTGGAAGCGACCGGCGCTGCACCTCGGCAAACACGTCGGCGGCATTTCCCACGAGCCCGATCGAGAGCGGCTGGCGCGCGTCTCTTGCTGCCTCGGCTTGGCTGAAGGCATCGTCGAGATCGGAGGCGAGGACATCGAGGTAGCCGATCTCGAGTCGCCTTTGGACCCTGGTCGGGTCGATGTCGACTGCGATCACCACGCCGCCGTTGAGCGTCACCGCCAAAGGTTGGGCCCCACCCATCCCGCCGACTCCACCGGTGAGGGTGATGGTGCCGGCCAACGTCCCATCAAACTTCTGCTCGGCGATGGCGACAAAGGTTTGATAAGTCCCCTGCAGAATGCCCTGGGTGCCGATGTAGATCCAGGAGCCGGCCGTCATCTGCCCATACATGATCAGACCGGCTGCTTCGAGCTCCCAAAAATGCTCCCAAGTCGCCCATTCCGGCACCAGGAGGGAGTTTGCGATCAGGACACGGGGGGCGAGCGGATGGGTGTCGAGGATGCCAACCGGCTTTCCGGATTGCACAAGCAGGGTCTGATCGTTCTCGAGCTCGGTTAGCGATCGGACGATTGCATCGAGCGCCTCGCGGTTACGGGCCGCCTTCCCCCGGCCGCCATAGACGACGAGATTGGCCGGGTCCTCTGCCACCTCGGGATCAAGGTTGTTCTGCAGGCAACGCAGCGCCGCTTCCTGCAGCCAACCCTTCGTGTGCAATTCAGCGCCGCGGTAGGTGGAAGCGAAGGGCAAATTGACCATCTGCCCATTGTGACGCCCAAAGTGTCAGTAGGTGACCCGGACTTGCTCGCGAATCCGATCGACAGTGATCTGGCCGCCGTAAGGAATGATCAGCTGCGGGTCGGTGTGGCCGATGTCGAGCCCGAAGACTCGCGGCACGCCGGGGTTGTAGGTATCCAGCGCCCGATTGACGACCGCGTACTGCTCCTCGGTGAAGGCAGCCCGCTGTTCTAGCGTTTGTCGAGTGGTCGCGTCCCACGCCTTTGGTCGCCCCCAGACCACTGCAGAGAATTGCTCGAGCAGGCCGCGCTCCCCCATCCCCACGAGGGCCCTGTGGACGAACATTGCCGAGGGCATCTCTTCGGACGTGTCCAGCATCAGCACGCACCCGGCATAGGCCTCAGGTGCCAGCAGCCATCGACCGGCGCGGAGGTGCCAGTCGACAATCTCCAAACAGCCACCCCAGGTTGGGCCCGTCACCGACACCGCGTCGCCGTCCCACAGCCACGGCGTGCCCGGGCGCATGTTCGATTCCCGGTCCAAGCCCGCTGGATCGGCCCAGTCCCCGTGCTCGTCGGTGAAGTCGGGGTTCGGGGCCAAGACGACCTCACCGGACTCAAAAAGCGCCGTCCGCAGGGATTGCTCAGTCACGGGATGCATCGCGCCTGGCCGGCCGAGGTGCACCATCGTCGAACCACCGTGGTAGCCGACGATGCCCAGATTCCAGAGATAGATGAGCAGGTTGGTGTTGTCGCTGTAGCCGAAATACGGCTTTGGATTCGCCTGCAGGACCGCGGGGTCGAGGTGCTTGAGGATGGTGATCTGATCATCCCCGCCGATGGATGCCATCACCGCCTTGATCTCCGGGTCGGTGAAGGCAGACATGACATCGGCGGCGCGTTCCCGGGCAGTCGCTCCGACCTTGCGCGTGGTCGGCAGCTCGACAGGCTTAAGGCTGTACATCTCGCGCAGCCGCTGAAGCCCCAAATCATGGACTGCTGGAAATACCCCGGGACCGGCCCACGACGGCGAGACGATCGCAACCTTGTCTCCGGGTACGAGCTTGGGGGGTATGACGAGTTCGGGTCGCCTGACCATTCCCCCACCGTACGGCTTTTTGAGCCCTCCTAGGCGTCGAGAAGAGTGCGGAGCGAACGGATGAGGTTGATCGAGGCCTCGGTTTGTTCCTCGCTGAGCTGGGAGCGTTTGATCTGCTGAGCGAGATGACTTATCTCGTCGGCAAGCTCGGAGTCATCACCGAAGACGGAGCCCAGATCGCGCGGATCGACGATGGAAAGCGCAACCGGTTTGGGCTCGGGGGCAACGGGAAATGGGCGCGGGTGGTTGGGTTCCGGCCTCGACCAGAGTGGGCCTGGCTCGGGATGATGCTCGTCCGCCGGCTCAGGGTCCGCCGGTAATTCGGGGTATAGGTCGGCTGGAAGCTCATCCAGCACAAACTCGTCCTCTGCTTCGAGCGCGAACTTCGCGGGTGCCGGTGGCTGGCGGTTGGCTCGGGCGACTTCGATTAGGTCTCGTAAGCGCTTGACATTGGCGGGTAATTCTCCGGGTGCAACCACCTCGGGCTCCGGCCGGACATCGACCGGGATCTCAGCTGGCGTTGGCGGCTTGCGCCCACCTCCCAACAGTTTGCGGAATCCCTGGGCGGCTTCGACCAGGGGTGTCTTGGCGAGTTTGGGCAATGCTTCGTAAGAGAAGGCGAGGGCGTCGTCAGCGGCGAACACAGCGCGATCGTCTCCAAGTTGGAGCTCGAACCGATCTCCTTCGATTCGTTCGGCCTTGACTTGACCAACTGGCCAGCTACCGAGGAGATCGTCCCCGGCACTGAGCTCGACTTTGGTCCCTGAGATCGAGATCTCGCTCTTTAGCCACGATTTGGGGTCGGCTTCGGTGAGAAGCCGTCCGTTGAACCTCATCTTTCGCATTCCCCTTGGTCTTCCGACCATCTATCGGCCGGTGGAGCCCGCGGCTTCAGCCATTCCCCAGCGCCGCGTCCACCGCTCCGCTGCGGATTAGGCGGGCCACGGTTTCGATCTCGGCGCCGGTTGGTCGGTCGACGTCGAGGGGCGGGACCTCGCTCCGCACCAGCTCCAACAGTTGCCCAACGCCAGGGCCGGGCCGGAGGGGGAGGCGGAACTCGAGACCTTGGGCCGCGATCATCATCTCGATGGCGATGATCGTCGTGACGTTCATGATGATCGGGGCCAGCTTCCGCCCGGCCCCCCAACCCATCGACACATGATCCTCTTGGGAACCGGAAGTCGGAATCGAATCGACCGACGCCGGATGGGCGAGCACTCGATTCTCGGCGACCAAGGCGGCGGCGGTGTACTGCGACATCATGTAGCCCGAGTTGAGACCGGGCGACCGGGCGAGAAATGCAGGCAGACCGGCCGATCGTTCCGGGTCGAGCATCCGATCGATTCGCCTCTCCGAGATAGAACCGAGCTCGGCCACCGCAATGCCGAGAAAATCGAGGACGAACGCCAAAGGTTCCCCATGGAAATTGCCCCCGGAAAGAACCTCTCCTTCTTCGGGAAACACAATCGGATTGTCGACGACCGATCCGAGCTCTCTCTGCGCCACCGCAGCCGCGTGTTCGATGGTGTCATACACCGCTCCGTGCACCTGGGGGGCACAGCGCAGTGAGTACGCATCCTGGACTGCATGGACAAAGTCTTCGTGATGGCTGGCGTCGATCTCGGAGGCGGCGAGCAGACGCGCGATGCGGGCGGCGGAGAGCGCCTGCCCGGGATGAGGACGCACCCGGTGAAGTTGGGGGAGAAAAGGGCGCGATGAACCGGTCAAGGCCTCGACCGACATCGCGCATGCGGCGTCCGCCGCCCTCACCAAGCGATGCGAGTCGTAGATCGCCAGGCAAGCCATCGCCAGCATGCCCTCGGTGCCGTTGAGCAACGAGAGCCCTTCCTTTGCTTCCAAACGGAGTGGCTTTAGATGTCCGTCCGCAATCGCGTCTGCGGCGTTCATCACTTCTCCCGCCACTTTCACCTCGCCCTCGCCGATCAGCGGCAGGGCGAGATGGGCGAAGGGTGCCAAGTCACCCGAGGCACCCACCGAGCCCTGCGAAGGAACTACCGGAAGAACTTCGCGATTGAGCAGGTCGATGAGGGCCGCGGGAATTTCCGGCCGCACCCCGGAATGGCCCTGGCTCAGGGTGCGCGCCCGCAGGAGCAGCATCGCTCGCACCAGTTCATCGGGCAGTGGCTGGCCGACGCCGGCGGCGTGACTTCGCAACAGGTTGACCTGCAGGTCAGCCGCCTGGTTCGGGCTGACCCTGGTTGAGGCCAGCGCTCCGAAACCAGTCGTGATCCCGTAGACGATGGAATCGCTGGCAACGGCTTTTTCGACCAGGGCGCGCGCCGGTGCCATCCTTTCGGCCACATTTGCTCCAAGCTCGGCCTTGGCTCCGCCCCGAGCCACCGCGATCACGTCATCGATTTGAAGCGGGTCGCCCGTTATCGACACGACGGCACCCATGCGTCCGAGCGTAGCGGTTCGGGCTTTCTCCCTCTCCCCTGGAATATGTCGCTCTTCTTGGACGGGGGAAGCGAGATGCCGGGCAGTGCTCTGGCCGTCTGGGGGCGAAATTCGGCAGGTGAGGAACGGTTTTCAGCAAATTCGGTACCAGCGCCGAAACCGTGTCGCTGACGCCAAAGAACG
>JBPCQV010000123.1:0-8187 GCA_050997725.1 Acidimicrobiia bacterium | reverse complement strand
TTCCTCCTTCAAATCGGGCTGTTGCAACGGACTGCGCGCGGGCGGATGGCCACGGATCTGGCTTACCGCCACCTCGGGGTCGAGAACCCCGGCCACCCGCGTCTCCTCTGAGTGCTGACGTCCGAGTTCGACTATTCCCTGCCGGTCGCTCGCATCGCGCAGGTCCCGATCGAGCCTCGCGATTCCGCTCGACTGCTCGACACGAGGGACCTAACTGACCATCGCTTCCGCGATTTGTCAGAACTGCTCGAGCCTGGCGATCTGGTGGTGGTCAACCGGACTCGGGTCCGAGCTGCTCGGCTGATTGGCCGGAAGCTCATGAGCGGAGGGACAGTGGAGGCGCTTCTGCTCGGCCCAGTGACGGGATCACTTTGGCGCGCGATTCTGAAACCCGCTCGCCGCCTGCGTCCCGGAGAAGAGATCGCCTTCGGCGCTATTTCGGCCACCATCGTCGAGGGGCCCGTCGACGGCGTGGCGGTCTTGGACTTGTGGAGCGCTCACGACCTGGAGACGGCGATCGCCGCCGCTGGGCAAGTGCCGCTCCCGCCCTATATCAAGACCGACCTCGCTGATTCCGAGCGCTATCAAACGATCTTTGCCAAGGAAGTTGGCTCGGCCGCGGCGCCGACGGCGGCACTGCATTTCACCGAGGACGTGGTCGGCCAGCTGCAAGTACGTGGCATCGACTTAGTCGAAATCGAGCTCAGGATCGGGCTCGACACGTTCCGCCCGATCTTGAGCCCGACCATCGAGCAACATCTGATGCACTCAGAAGAGTTTTTCGTCCCCGACTCCACCCAGGCCAAAATCGACGCCTGCCAGGGCCGGATCGTCGCCGTCGGGACCACCGTGGTTAGAGCGCTGGAATGCCAAAACGCCGGCGGCAGCACTGATCTTTTTATCACTCCCGGATTTCGATTTCGCGTGGTCGACCTCTTGGTGACCAATTTCCACCTCCCTCGCACAACGCTTCTGGTGCTTCTCGCCGCATTCATGGGGGATGGTTGGCGCAATGCCTATGAGGTCGCCCTCAATCGGGGCTATCGGTTCGCCTCGTTTGGTGACGCGATGCTCGCCGGACGCGCCGCCTAGCTCAGTTGGTCGTTGGCTTCGCGGCCGACCACGAACCAGATTGCCTGGACCGGGACGTCGCCGCGGTTGAACAAGCGGTGGGGCGTGGTGGAATCGAAGGCGATCGAGTCGCCGGGTTCGAGCCGGTACTCCTGAAATGCGATCTCCACGCCGAGGCTTCCGGAGATGATGTAGCCGTACTCCCGCCCATGGTGACGCATCAAGCTTTGCTCGGGGGTCGACGAGCCCCCGACTGCGTAGGTAGCGAGCAGAAAGTCGACGCCGTTCTCAGTGGTCGCCGTCAGTTCTTCCCAGCGCACGCCCGACGCCAATTCCACGGACTTCCGATCTTGGGGATGAACTAGGGGACCCGCCGCCGCGCGGGGAGTATCGCCGCCATTCGCCGGGGGATAGTCGCTGCCGCGGATGAGCCGATCGAGGGACACGTCGAGCTCGGTGACGATCGCGTAAAGCGTTCCCACCGAGGGTTTTGACACCCCGCTTTCCAGTTGGGAGATGAGGCTGGGCGAGACCCCGAGGCGACGGGCGAGCTCCCGCTGGCTGATGCCGGCTTTGACCCGTTCCTCGCGCAGTCGATCGCCGATGCCATCCAAGGCCCCGTTGAGTACTTCGGAGGTCACATCAGCATCCAACCCCTGGATAGGGCCGAGCCTTCCCCCGAAAAGGAGCACGGCGCTCTCGGCGCGAAAGTTCGAAAGCAAAGCGTTGATTGTGGCCGTATAGCCCACGAGCTTCATCGTCGTCAGATACATCGCCGAGGCCACGTCATATTGCTTGACCGGGTTGTTGTCACGGGCGATCGCCGCCAGGACCAAACGGGAAACCGGACCCACGTCGGCGCAAGCAGCAGCAATCGAGCCGGGCTCAGCCAGATCTAAGACCAGAAAGGGGACGCCCTCTCTCAGTGTTTCCGAAGCGGCCCGCGCGCGTGTCCTCATCGCGTCCCGTGACGATGACTGCCCTCCCGGAGTCGTGGTAGTGGCGGGCTATCTCCAGACCGAGACCAGCCGTTCCGCCGACGATGACGACTGCTCCGCTATCAAAGACGCTCCAGTCATGTGTTCGAGGATATACGCTTTGGACGACGCGTGTGCAGTCACACTGATCGGAGCTGATGGAGTCGTACGACGTGTGCATCGTTGGTGGTGGCCTTATCGGACTCGCCGTGGGACGAGCCCTGACTGAACGTCGTCCGGGACTGGCGGTGCTCATCGTGGAGAAAGAGGACCGTGTTGGCGCTCATCAGAGCGGCCATAACAGTGGAGTGATTCACTCGGGGCTCTATTACCGGCCGGCGTCGCTTAAGGCGCGCCTTGCGGTGACTGGGGCGAAAGCCCTGTATGAGCTCTGCACAGAACGGGGCATACCGCACCGCCGGTCTGGAAAGCTCGTCATCGCCAGCGACCGAAGCCAGATCCCCGCGCTCGAAGAGCTCGAACGGCGCGGGCGGGCCAATGGTCTCGAATCGCTTCGCCGGCTGGAGGCGAACGAGATTCCCGATATCGAGCCCGAAGCGTCCGGCGTTGCGGCGCTCAGCGTCCCCTCGGCGGGCGTGGTCGATTTTTCACGAGTGGCCGACGAGCTTGCAGCCGACCTCATCGCCCAAGGTGGGACCCTGCGGCTCGGCCACGCGGTCAGGCGGATTCGGAGTGCGGACGGCGTGCTGGAGATCGTGGCCGGCGACGGCAGTTTTCGCAGCCGTTTCCTGGTTAATTGCGCCGGTTTGCAATCGGACCGGGTTGCAGCGCTGGCCGGAATTGAGCCTGCGGTGCGGATCGTTCCCTTCCGCGGCGAGTACTACACGATGGCTGGCGGCCCCAGGGTGAACTCGCTCATCTACCCGGTTCCTAATCCCCGTTTCCCTTTTCTAGGGGTTCATTTCACCCATCGCATAGACGGCTCAGTCGAGCTGGGACCCAACGCGGTCGTTGCTCTGGGACGAGAGCATTATCGAGGAGCCCGGCCGAACTGGGCCGACGTCGCCGAAACTCTCCGTTATCGGGGATTTCAGAAGCTGGCGGCGGCAAATCTCTGGGCCGGAGTGCGCGAGCTCGCCAACTCGAGGTCGAGGCGCCTTTATACCCAGCTGGCGCAAAAGCTGGTGCCAGCCCTGCAAAGCGAGCATCTCCGGCCAGGCGGCGTGGGCATCAGAGCCCAGGCCGTCGATCGTGCTGGAATGCTGGTCGACGATTTCGTGATCGAGCGAACGGCGAACAGCATCCATGTGCTCAACGCTCCTTCGCCAGGAGCGACCGCATGCATGGTGATCGGGCGATTTGTGGCCGCGCAGTTCGAGTCGGATGTGTAGTAGCACTGTTCAGCGATGAAGCAGGAGCGTACAGTATCCGTGCTGGGCATCGGCCGTATGGGCGGGGCGATGGCCGCCACTTTGGTCGCTCCGGTTTCGAACTTGTTGTCTGGAATCGCGATGAGGTCAAAGCCAAGGCGCTCGCCTCGTCACTGGGTGTCGACGTCGCCGGAACGGCGGGCGAGGCAGCATCCCGTTCCTCGGTGGTTCTCACCAGCCTCGCCGACGATCAAGCGGTGAAGCCGTCTATCTCGGCAGCGACGGAGTCGACTTTGTGATCGAAATCCGGCTTCAAACTTCCCAAGATCTAGCGCGCGACCAGCTAAGGAACCCCTACACCCGCCTCGGTAATTCGGCGCAAGGGGTCAGAGCACCAACCGGCATCTCGCTTCCCCTACCTCTATGAAAAGCGACACTCCCCCGGGGGGAGAGAGCGATGGCAACATTCCGGGATATGGCTCACAACCGTGTTCCAGGCTCGTTCACCGTCGATGCCGTCGATGGAGCTGCCCGGGCCGGCCTGCTTCACACCGCGCACGGCGAAGTGCCGACACCTGGTTTTATGGCGGTGGGAACTCGCGCCGCAGTGAGAGCAGTAGATGTCGACGATCTCGAGGCCGTGGGGGCGGACATGATCCTCGCCAACACCTATCACCTCCACCTCCGACCTGGTGCCGATCGCATCGCGGAGCTGGGAGGGCTGCACGAGTTTTGGGGATGGCCGGGCCCGATCCTCACCGACAGCGGCGGGTACCAGATTTTCTCCCTCGCTCCCAAGATCACCGAGGAAGGAGCACGTTTCCGTTCAACTTATGACGGAGCGATGATCGATCTCACCCCTGAAATTGCGGTCCGCATCCAGGAGTTGCTCGGTGCCGACATCGCTATGCAGCTCGACGTCTGCATCGGCCTTCCAGCTTCTGCCGACGAGATCGAAGCTGCGATGAACCTCACCCTCCGGTGGGGCGAACGATCGCGTCGCGTCCACCAGCGCGAAGACCAAGCGCTGTTTGGGATCGTGCAAGGAGGCGTCACGAAAGGGTTACGCGCCGAGAGCGCCGCTCGCACTGCGGCCGGCGGTTTTGTTGGTTTTGGAATCGGCGGCCTGTCGGTGGGAGAGTCGCGCAGCGAAATGCTCGGTGCGCTCGACGCCGCGATTCCGGAGCTGCCCGATGACAAGGTTCGCTACGTCATGGGTCTCGGTGATCCCGAGGGCGTGCTCGCGGCTATAGACCGAGGGGCAGACCTTTTCGACTGCGTGTGGCCGACTCGCCTCGCCCGGCACGGACGGGTCTTGACCGCGCACGGCGACTACAACATACGACGAGCCCAGTACGCGAACGACTCCAAGCCTCTGGCCGAGGGGTGCCGATGTCACACGTGCGCTCGGCACCATCGGGCGTACTTACGCCACCTACTTATTGTGAGTGAGCTTTCGGCATTCCGTCTGATCACCATTCACAACCTCACCTACGTGTTCGAGCTCATGGCTGGAGTGAGGCAGGCGATCACCGACGGCCGTTTCGAAGCTTTCGCCACGAACGCGCTTTCACACCGTGAGTTAGGTTTGGGGCACTAGTTAGTTAAACTCCCGGCTCGTCTCTTTCCTTGAGGTAGTCCCTTTGATTCCTTTGGTATTTCTCAGCACCAGCGCGTCCGGGACAGGTAGCCCGATCGGCTCGTTCCTGTTTCTCGCGGTTATGCTCGCTGTCTTCTATTTCCTGATCCTTCGTCCCCAGCGAAGGCGGATGAAAGCCCAGCAGCAAATGGCGTCGTCGGTCGAGGTGGGGGATCGGGTGCAGACGATCGGCGGAATCCAAGGCCGGGTTTTCAGCGTCGACGACGACACCGTGGTCATCGACCTGGAGCAGGGCCGGATCAGGCTCGCCAAGCGAGCCATCGCCCAAAAGATCGACCTTCAGGAATAGCGCTTTGCGACGTCGGTTGATCGGCCTAGTGGTCGTCCTTCTGCTCGCCTGGGGTGGGGCCAGCCTGTTGCTCTCGCGCGGCGTCCAACCGGAGCTAGGGCTCGATCTCCAGGGTGGTACCTCGGTGGTGTTAACCGCTCCCGACGGCACCGACGAGGAGGTCTTGTTGCAAGCGGTCGAGATCATGCGCAGGCGGATCGAGGATGTCGGTGGAGTACAGGAGCCGGACATCGCCATCTCCGGCAACAACACCGTGCTCGTGCAGCTTCCCGGAGTCGAAGACGAGGAGCGCGCCCTCGACGCTATCGGGCAAACCGGAGAGCTTTCCTTTCGACCGGTGCTCGATGCGACCTTCGGTAACGAAGGCCCGCTCGTGACCACCACCACGATTGCCCCGACGTCAACCACTGTTGAGGGCGCTTCGACGACCATCGGTGCGACGACGACGACCACTTCACCGACAACTACTACCAGCGAGCCCGGCCCGACCACCACCACAACCCTTCCCGACAACGTCGATCCGGTAACGGGCCTGACGATCGTCGACGATCCCACCCAACAGGTCTACCTCCCCGGAGCCGTTTCGTCGGTGATCGGAGAAGTGCCGGCGGTGCTCACCGTCGGCCCGGCGGAGTTGGTTGGAGCCGACGTCGCCGGCGCCGTCCCCGCCTTCAACCCGGCAAGCGCGCAGTGGGTGATCAACCTCGACCTCACCAGCGACGGGGCCGACAAGTTCGCCGCGCTCACGGCAGCCGCGGCTACCCAATCGCAAGGCAGCCCGCAACGCCAGATCGCCATCGTCCTCGACGGGGAGGTGATCGCCTCGCCCGCGGTTGCCACCGATGTCGGCGCCGAAGGAATTACCGGTGGTCGCGCCCTCATCACCTTTGGCAACGGCGAAGGCGACGA
Source organism: Acidimicrobiia bacterium (assembly GCA_050997725.1). GTDB lineage: Bacteria > Actinomycetota > Acidimicrobiia > Spongiisociales > ZC4RG35 > JACCTH01. The sequence goes on along the minus strand of JBPCQV010000123.1, from coordinate 1,950 downwards.
GCAAGCCGCCAAGGACACCGCCGCCATCCTCCGTTATGGGTCGCTGCCGGTGGCCTTCGAGCGATCGCAAGTGCAGAGGGTCTCCGCCAGTCTCGGCTCCGATTCATTGCAAGCCGGTCTTATTGCCGGCTACATCGGCTTGGCTCTCGTCGTCCTCTTGCTGCTGTCTTACTACCGCGCCATGGGCCTAGTCGCCATCATCGGCCTCACTGTCTTCGGCGCCTTGCTGGTGTCAGTTTTCTCACTGTTGAGCCGTTACCAGGGCCTCACCCTTACCCTCGCCGGTGTGACCGGGGTCATTATCTCGCTCGGCATTGCTGCCGACTCCTATATCGTGTATTTCGAGCGAATCAAAGAGGAGATCCGCGCCGGTCGCAACGTGCGCTCGGCGGTCGACGAGGCGTTCAAGCACGCCTTCCGCACGGTGCTTACGGCCGACACCGTCTCGTTGCTGGGCGCCGGGCTCTTGTGGTTGCTGTCCGTTGGGCCTGTGAAAGGTTTCGCTCTTTCGCTCGGGTTGGCGACCTTGCTCGACATCTTTGTCACCCGCACCTATACCCGAAGGGCCATCTACTTGCTCGCCCGCACCCCGCTCGCCGACAAAGGTTGGCTTTCGATCAAGCGAACGGCGTCATGAGCTTTCTGCGCGATCTTGCTCAGGGACAAACCACCTTCGACTTTGTCGGCAAGCGCATTCTCTGGTTCCGAATCTCCGCCGTCCTGGTTGTCATCTCACTCGGTTTCCTGATCTTCCGCGGCCTCAACCTTGGCATCGCATTCCGCGGCGGGACCACCATCAACACCAACAACCCGGCAGGCGCCACGGTGCCGGACCTGCGCGAGTTGACCGATGCGGCCGGAGTCGACGGGGCCGTGATCCAACTGGTCGATGGAGGAGAGTCGGTGCGGGTGCAGACTCCGGCGCTTGACCCGGACATCGAGTCGGAGCTCATCGACGCCGTCGCCACGACTACGGGCACCGAGCGGACGGACATCTCCATCGACTCGATCGGCCCGAGCTTTGGGGCGCTGATCCTGCGGCAGTCGATGGTTGCCCTCGTCGTCTTCCTCATCGCGGTGGCCCTCTTCATGTCGTGGCGGCTCGAATGGAAGATGGCCGGAGCCGGGCTGGCGGCTTTGGTTCACGACCTCATCATCACGGTGGGCGTCTACTCGATCACCTGGTTCGAGGTAACGCCCGCAACCGTGGTCGCCTTGCTCACCATCCTCGGTTACTCGCTTTACGACACGGTGGTGGTATTTGACAAAGTGACCGAACTGGTAGCCGATCTTGGAGAGCGCATGAACTACTCCGACATTGTCAACCGGGCGATGAACATGGTGCTTGGCCGCTCGCTCAACACCTCGTTGACCTCGTTGCTGCCAGTGGGCTCGGTGCTCTTCGTCGGTTCATTCCTGTTCGGGGCAACGGCCCTCCGCGACTTTGCCCTTGCCCTTTTCGTCGGGCTGGCGGCCAGCACCTATTCCTCGATCTTTGTCGCCGCCCCGATCCTGGCCGTCTGGAAAGAAGGAGACGAGGAGTGGACCAGCCGGCGCAGGAGGCTGGCAGCCAAATCCGCCGCGGCTGAATCCGTGCGCACTGGGGTCCGGACCACCTCCCGCCCGAACCGGCCGAGGCCACCCAAAGGGCGCCGTTAAGTAGACTTTCTTGGTGGACCTCGCCGCGCTGATCCGTGATATTCCTGACTTTCCTGAACCCGGTGTCGTCTTCAAGGACATCACCCCGGTTCTTGCCGACAAAGAAGCGTTTGCCGCGCTAATTCAGAGCCTTACCGAGCCGCACCGCGACTTGGGGATCGACAAGGTCGCCGGGATCGAAGCCCGCGGTTTCACCCTCGCCGCGCCGGTAGCCTGCGAGCTCGCCGCCGGCTTCATCCCGCTTCGGAAGCCGGGAAAGCTGCCGTGGAAGACAATGAGCCAGCCTTACAG
>JBPCQV010000091.1:0-6297 GCA_050997725.1 Acidimicrobiia bacterium | reverse complement strand
GGCCATATCCGTTCCGTAATACCACTCGCCGTTGGGATCGTGATTCCCGCACTGGTGCTCGCCGGTAATGCCGGCAATCGTGTGTTGCGGATGGTCGAAGTTGAAATCGAGGAAGATTCCCGCCCCTTGGCCCACGACTCGTTCCCCGTCGAGCACCACCACGAATCCCTCCGGGAAGGTCTCGCTGTAGGCCAGGATGTCGGCTTCGCCCAGGAGCTCCGACGGCTCGACATGAGGGAAGGCGGCAAGTTCCAACGCGGCGCATTGGGCGGCAAACTCCTTACGGAGGTTGACGAGTCGAAGCTCGGTCATAGCCCGAACTCCTCGAAGTCGTTCTCAGACGGCAATCCCCAACTGGCCCACATTTGCTTCGACCGGGGACGCATGATCACCGCCCCCGCGGATTCGGTGTGATGGGGTGGTTCGGAACGCCGGCAGATCGCTTCCGGGTCTCTGGTCAGGGCCATGAGATCGTCGACGTCGACGCCGCCGGAGCGATCGGCGAGCACCTTCTCGGCCCTGGTGAGACGCGCCTCCGAGGAAGCCAGCAAGTCAGAAGGCCGCTCGGCCTCGACCGCTCGTGACTTGTCATCGAGAGCATGATTGGTGTGAATGAGCGGCCTTCCCTCGAGCTTGGAAACCGCTCGATAACCGACCATCGCCTCGACGTTGAAGCCGCTGCCTTCCGAATCGAACAAGAGGTAATTATGGGCGCCGGCGAGGTCGGCTTCGAGGATGCACCCGAGAGCAGCGCCGACCGATGTCTGCTTCAAGGCCTTGCGAACCACGAATGGCCAGGTGACTCCGGCCTTGCCGTTGGCGGCCGTGAGGTTGTTTATGCCGAGGGCGATACCGGCTTCATTCAGCCCAATCTGGCCGAGACAGCCCACGGTGGAGAACACAAGCGCCGCCGGATCCTTCTCCGGCTCAACTCGAAGCAGCACGACGTGCTCGGTCGCGCTGTCGTGCATGTCCCAGGTCTGAGCCAAAAAGCCCGCCCCGCCGGCGAGGTCGTCGGGGACGATCACCGCCGTGCAGTCGTCCTCCTCCGGGACGGTGTTGCTGCCCGCAGCCCGCACCACATCGACAAAGTCAGTAAAGCCCGAGACGATCAGCACCTCTTCGATTGTGAGGTTGGTTGCAGCCGCCAGCGCTGCCATCTCCTCATAAAGGTCGCCGTCGTAGTCGCGATGAGCGTCGAGCATTTGCGATGCCAGTTCCAAGGCATCCTCCGGCGTTGCCGGTCGTCCCGCCCAGCTTCCATTGCTGGCGAGGCGTAGACGCTCGGCCGAGTAGCGGCGGATCTCGGAGTAGAAGGCGGCGCCGTGCACCGCCCCCCGATGCTCGCCGGCCCCGGTGGCTTCGAGAACGCGAATCGGGCGACCCTTCATTGGACCCCGCCGATGTACCTGGTGCGAGGTTCGAGGTATTCGTAGAGGCCTTCTGTTCCGGATTCGCGACCGAGGCCGGATTGCTTGACCCCGCCGAAGGGCGCCTCGGGAGTTGCCACTGCCCAATCGTTGATCGCCACCATGCCGTAGTCGAGCTCCTCGGAGAGCCGAAGGGCGGTATTGAGGTCGTTGGTGTGAACGAACGCGGCCAAGCCGTACTCGGTCTGGTTGGCCATCTCGATGACTTCCGCCAAGGAGTTGAACGGGATCATCGGCATGACCGGACCAAAGATCTCTTCATCATGCAGCGGTGTTCCCGGCGCAACGTCGGAGACGACGGTCGGCTGGAAGAAGTAGCCCTTGCGATCGAGGCGCTCGCCACCGGTCAACACTTTGGCTCCGGCATCGACTGACTCGTTGACGATTCGTTCAACTCGTTCGCGTTGGATCGAGTTGATCAGCGGACCAACGGTGGTGGAGCGATCGCGTCCGTCCCCGACGACCTGTTGCTCCGCCGCGGCTACTGCTGCCGAGGCAAACTCGTCGACCAGTTCTTCGTGCACGTAGAAGCGCTGCGGCGCCACGCAAACCTGACCGGCGTTCCGTACTTTGGTAGCGACCCCGGCTTGGGCGACCGCGGTCGCATCGCCGGCATCGGGAAAGATGATCACGGGAGCGTTGCCGCCCATCTCCAAGGCGAGGCGGGTCACGGTCCGCGAGGCTCCGTCCATCAGAATCTTTCCCACCCGGGTCGAGCCGGTGAAGCTGATCTTGCGACAGCGAGGATCGTTGAGGAACTCCTGACCAATCCCTTCCGGCTCGCCGTTGACGAGATTGAGCACCCCGGCTGGGAGCCCGGCTTCGGCGAGGCAGGAGGCGATCAGCATGGCCGAGCGCGGCGTGTACTCGCTGGGCCGGGAGACGACCGTGCACCCGGCGGCAAGGGCGGAGCTGATCGCTCGGGCCTGGTTGTAGACCGGGAAGTTCCAGGCGGTGATCAACCCGACGACGCCCACCGGGCGATAGAAAACGTCGATCCGCCTCCCCTCGCTGCGAGCGGGGATGGAACGTCCATATATCCGCTTGGCCTCTTCTGCTGCCCACTGGAAGTAGTTCGGGCAGGACAGCCACTCGGCCTTGGCCTGCTCATGCGGCTTGCCCGACTCTTCGGTGGTGACGTCGGCAAACTCCTCTGCTTTCGCTCGCAGTATCGCGGCCGCCGTCTCGAGGAAGCGGGCTCGTTTGTAGGGGTTGGTGTGGCTCCACGACTCGAACGCCTCGTGAGCCGCGTTGAGGGCGATGCGCGCGTCGACGACATCGCCGAACGGCACCTGCTCGACGACATCCTCCGTGGCCGGGTTGATGAGGTCCCACATGCCACCCGCCTGCGCCGGCAGCCATTCGCCGGCGATGAATTGCCCGTATTTCACGCTGTCACTCCTAGGTCTGAGGCCACCTGCGCCACCGATTCTTCGACGACGTCGAGGGCTTCGTCGAGCAGCCCGTCGGTGATATCGAGGGCTGGCAGGAAACGAACACAGTTCGAGTAGAGACCGGCCCGAATCGTGATCACCCCTCGCTTCACCGTCTCGGCCGTGACCGCCGCGGTCGCTTCCATCCAGGGGTTCTTCTCTTTTGCGTCCTTGACGAATTCCAAGACCAGCATCGACCCGAGCCCGCGCACATCGCCAATCAGATTCGGATGCCGGTCCTTGATCGCTTCGAGCCGCGACCGGAGTCGTTCGCCAACCTCGGCCGACCGGCGCAAGAACTCGGGTTTGCTGATCTGGTCGAGGGCGGCAAGAGCAGCAACACAGGAGAGCGGGTTGCCCGAGTAGGTGCCTCCGAGCCCACCGGGATGGGGGGCGTCCATGACTTTGGCCCGACCGACCACGGCGGAGAGCGGCATCCCCGCCGCAAGTGACTTCGCGGTGGTCAGCAGATCGGGGACGACCCCGGAATGGTCGATTGCCCAGAGCCTTCCGGTGCGGCCCATCCCCGCTTGGATCTCGTCGGAGACGAGCAGCATCCCGTGCTGATCGGCGAGCTCGCGGAGCCGGCGCAACCAGGCGAAGGGAGCCACCACGAATCCGCCTTCGCCCTGGACAGGCTCGACCACAATCGCGGCGACGTGCGAAGGGTCGACCTGGGCCATGAATGCTTGGTCGAGCAATGACAGGTGCCAATCGACAAAGCTGTCCTCGCTCATCCCTTCCGGTCGGCGATAGACGTTGGGGAACGGGAACCGATAAACCTCGGGGGCGAACGGCCCGAAGCCTTTCTTGAACAAGTTGAACTTGGAGGTCATCGACATCGTCAAGTTGGTGCGACCGTGATAGGCGCCCTCGAAGACCACGATCCCCTGCCGCTTTTCATAGCTGCGGGAGATGTGGACGGCGGTCTCCACCGCTTCGGCTCCGGTGTTCATCAGCACGGTCTTCTTCTGGAAGCCGCCGGGGGCGAGGGCGTTGAGCTTCTCCGCTACGGCGACGAACGACTCGTAGGTCGACACGATCGCGCACATGTGGATGAGCTCCTGCGCCTGGTTCTGCAGAGCCTCGACTACCGAGTTGGGCGTGTGGCCGACGGCGAGAACGCCAATGCCGCCGGCCAGGTCGATGAGCTGGTTGCCATCGACATCGGTCACCAGGCTGCCGTGGGCGGAGGCCACGCTGATCGGTGTCAGCCGGGCATTGCCCTGTGGGATCGCGGCCTCGCGTCGGGCGAGGATCGCCTGGCTTTTCGGACCGGGGATGGACGTGACGAGCCGAACGCCGGTGGCAGTGGTGGTCATAAAGCGGATGCTAGGAATCCGAAAAGACCACTCGTCCGCCGATGATGGTGTGGGTGGTCTTGGTGTCGGCGATCGACCCGCCGGCGAAGGGGTTGCGGTCGGCGACAGCCAAGTCGGCCGCCATCCCCCCCTCGATCCGGCCCACTTCATGTTCGATTCGGTTGACCTGCGCCGACCCGTTGGTGAATCCGTTGAGGGCTTGAGTGAGGGTAAGGCCTTGGACGAGGTTGAGCGGTGGCCGCTCGCGATACTCACGATGGGTCCGGGTAACGGCGACGTCGATCTGCTCATAGACGTTGGCGGTCGAAACCGGCCAGTCGGAGCCCATTGCCAACGTGGCGCCGGCTTTGGCGAGGGCGGCGAAGGGGTATAGATTCTCGGCCGAGATTGGGCCCAGGAAAGGCAGCGTCAGGTCGGTCATCTGGGGCTCCCGGCACGCCCACAACGCCTGACAGTTGGCAATCGCCCCGACCCCGGCGAAGCGACCGATATCGGCCCGATCGACAACTTGGAGGTGGGCGAGATGATGACGGCGATTTCTCGGGGCGGGCAGTGCTTCGAGGGCGTCGAGAGCGTGGCGGACGGCTCGGCTGCCGAGGGTGTGAAAGTGGCATTGGAAGCCGAGCCGGTCGAGAATTCTCACAATCTCTTTCAAGAGCTCGCCGTCGATGAAGTCAATGCCGGTGTTGTCGGTTTCATCTCCTTCGAAGTCTCGGTAGGGTTCGAGCAAAGCGGCGGTGTAGTTCTCGACGGTCCCGTCGAGCATGAGCTTCACCGACGTTGGCCGGTAGCCGGGAGCGAATCGCGCCCGGCGGCCCAGGAGCGACTCGATTTGCTCCATTCCGTGGTCCCGTTCCCACCACAAGGCGCCAACCACCGAGGCTTTGAACTCGCCGCGCTCGGCGAGGGCGAGGTAGGCCTCCTCCTGCGCAGGTTGGACATCGGCATCCTGCCAACCGGTGATGCCGCAGGAGAGGAGATACTTCTGGCCGGCTAACAGCGCGGCCTCCCAGTCGGTTCTAGTGAACTTCGGCAGAAGTTCCGAAACGAGGTCCATCGCTCCCTCGTGCAGCGTGCCTTGCGGGCTTCCGTCGTCGAGCCGCTCGATCCTCCCGTCGTTGGGGTCTTCGGTGGCAGCAGTGATGTGGGCGCGCTGCAGGGCGGCAGTGTTTACCCAAGCGCCGTGACCGTCCTTGTTGTAGAGCAGTGCCGGCCGATCACCGGTGACCCGGTCGAGCGCCTCGGCACTTGGCGTTCCTCGTGGGAACCATTCCATCGACCAGCCTCCACCCCAGATCCACTCGGCGTCGTGTCTCGCCTTGGCATAGGCACCAACGAGCTCGAGACCTTCTTGGGCAGTGGCGGCGTCGTAAAGCGAACATTGCGCGAGCTTGAGCCCGCCCGTCACTGGATGCACGTGCGCGTCGATGAAGCCCGGCGTGATCAGGCCCCCGTTGGCGTCGATCGTTTCGGTCCTCAGTGAGTCGAAGCCCCTGACGTCGCCCACTCCGATGATCCGCCCGTTGCGCACGGCGACCCCACCCGATTGCGGAGCGTCTGTTCCCGTGAACACAACCCCGTCGCGGACAATCAGATCGGCCTTCATCGTCGCCGAGGCTAAATCCTGTCATTCTCTGGACCGCAACCCACGGTGAAATTGGGTTCGGGCTCAGGGTTCGCTTAAGGAGGAAATGGACATCATCGACCGGTCCGGCGATTTACTGGCGAGGGAGGGAGGTTTGTTGTCGACGAGTCGCTCTTGACAGGCCACGTGCTCGGGGAATGGTCGGGCATGCAGGGTGGTGGGGCACCGGTCGAGGTCCGGATCCTTCACATTTTCGAGCTGCGTGATTATCTGATTTGCTACGAGAACGCCTGGTTCGACGCCGCGGCCGTCCAACGCCAAATCCTCGCGTTTGGAGCTGATTCTGAAGGCAATCGTGGTGGCATAGCCACAACGCAAACCTTAGGGGCCTAGCGGAACGGGGATCGGGCCGGTCACTTTTGACAACAAATTCGGCAGGTAGGGAACGGCCAAAACGTAATCTGGTACCAGCGGAACGGATTCCGTACCGCTGATGCCGAATTTGCTTTTAAGCGTTCGCCACCTGC
>JBPCQV010000090.1:0-3008 GCA_050997725.1 Acidimicrobiia bacterium | reverse complement strand
GCAGGTGGCGAACGCTTAAAAGCAAATTCGGCATCAGCGGTACGGAATCCGTTCCGCTGGTACCAGATTACGTTTTGGCCGTTCCCTACCTGCCGAATTTGTTGTCAAAAGTGACCGGCCCGATCCCTATCCGCTAGGCCCCTAAGGTATGCATGGTGGTCTAGCCACCAAAATCGCCTTAGGTTTGGTGAGCTTTGGCGCTGGCGGTCAAGGCGGCGCCGACGATCCCGGCCTCGTTGCGCAGTGCCGCCGGGACCGTTGCAACAGTGGTGCTCAGGTACTTTCCCCACTGGTCCCATTTGCGAGAGACCCCGCCGCCGATGATGAACAGGTCCGGCGGCACGATCCGTTCGAGATGGTCAAGCAGACGGTCTACGCGCTTGGCCCAGGTCTCCCAGGAGAGATCCTTCTCCTCTTTGAACCTCGCCGCGGCCCACGATTCCACTGGCGCATGGCCCCTCAACTCAAGGTGCCCAAACTCGGTGTTGGGGATCAGAACGCCTTGATAAAACACCGCTGAGCCGATGCCGGTGCCGAAAGTCAGCAACATCACCAGACCGTCGTTGCCCTTCCCGGCCCCGAAGGCCATCTCCGCCACTCCGGCGGCATCGGCATCGTTGATCATCGTCACCGGCAGCCCGCAAGCCTCGGTGAAGATCTTGTCGGCGTCGGCGCCGATCCAACTCGGGTCGACGTTGGCCGCGCTCAGGGTGATGCCGTTGCGAACGATGGCCGGGAAGGTGCAGCCGACCGGCCCTTTCGACCCGAAGTGCTCGACTATCTCCTTGACGACCTCGGCCACCATCTCCGGAGTCGACGGGTCGGGAGTTGGGATTCGAAGTCGTTCCCCGGCCACCGCCCCAGTTTCGAGGTCGACCATGTTTCCTTTGATGCCGGAGCCGCCGATGTCGATTCCCAAGACAGTTTCAGCCACTAGGCGCGAGCCTATCCCGTCGATAATGTCGAGGCATGGCGGACGAGCGAATTGGACTGATTGGTCTGGCGGTCATGGGCCAAAGTCTCTCGCTCAATTTGGCCGACCATGGCTACGAGGTAGTCATTTACAACCGCACCGTCGAGACCACCCGCGGCTTTATCGACGGGAACCCCGAACAGCCCCGTCTGATCGGCACCGACGAGATTGAAAAACTCGTCGGGGCGCTCGACCGGCCACGCCGCATAGTCCTGATGGTAACAGCGGAAGATGCAGTCGAGGCGGTGCTCGCTTACCTGGTGCCCCTCCTCGATGCTGGCGATGTCATCGTCGACAGTGGCAACAGCTTCTGGGCCGATTCCGAGCGGAGATCGGAACAGCTCGCGAATTTGGGCATCCGTTTTCTCGGGACCGGCATCTCGGGCGGCGAGCAGGGAGCTCGCTTCGGGCCCTCGATCATGCCGGGAGGCAACGGCTGGGAGGAGATGCGAGAGCCCCTAACCGCGATCGCCGCCAAGGTCGACGGCGAGGCCTGTTGCGACTGGATCGGCCCGGGCGGCAGCGGTCACTACGTGAAGATGATCCACAACGGCATCGAGTACGCCGACATGCAGGTCATTGCCGAGGCCTACCACCTGCTCCGCGCCTCCGGGCGCTCGGCGGCAGAGGCCGCCGCGGTCTTTCGTCGCTTCGGCGAGGGGCCACTTAGTTCCTACCTGATCGACATCACCTCCCAGATCCTCGAAGTCGCCGACGACGACGGCGATCCCCTGATCGAGAAGATCCTCGACGCCGCCGCCCAGAAGGGAACTGGCCGCTGGACGGTCGAGGACGCGCTAGGCCGCGGGCAACCGACGACGATGATCGCTGAGGCGGTGCTGGCTCGATCGCTTTCCGCTCTAAAGGACGAACGGGTGCACGCGGCGAGTCGATTGCGAGGCCCATCCGCACGGCTCGTGGTCGAGGAAAGCGAGATCGAGCAAGCTCTGCTTGCTTCGAAAATCGTGTGTTACGCCCAGGGATTCATGTTGATCCGCGCGTGCTCTGCCGACCAACAATGGGCGCTGCAACCTGCCCGGATCGCACCGCTTTGGCGGGGCGGATGCATTATCCGGGCGAGGATGCTCAATGACATCACAAGGGCGTATCGGAACGATCCGGAGCTATCCAATTTGCTCCTCGACCCCTACTTCGCCGACGTCATCGATAACGCCCAAGCGGCGTGGCGAAACGTGGTTGTTGCGGCGGCTACAGCAGGCATCCCGGTTCCGGCCTACTCGGCGGCGCTCTCTTTCTACGACGGATACCGCACGGCGCGGCTGCCGGCCAATCTCATCCAGGCGCAGCGGGACTTCTTTGGCGCCCACACCTATGAACGGGTCGACCGCGCCCGGGGCGAGCTCTTTCACACCCGATGGGCTCCAGGAGCTGCCACCACCCCCTCGTCCTAAGATCGGCAGATGGTTGAAAATCCCCATCGTCTGCCGCGCTCGATCGTACCGGTCCGTTACGACCTCGCCCTGACCCCCGATCTCGAGAACGCGGTCTTTTCCGGCGAGGAGACGATCCTCGTTGACATCGTCGAAGCCACCGACGAATTCGTCCTCAATGCGCACGAAATCGAGATTCAGGACGCCACCCTCGCTCGCGGGAGCGAAGAGATCTCGGCCGAAGTCGAGATCGATACTGAAAAGCAGCGTGCCCGTCTTCGTTTTCCGCGGTCTCTCGAACCGGGTCAAGCCGAGCTCAAGCTCACGTTCACCGGAGTCCTCAACGACCAGTTGGTTGGCTTCTACAAGTCGACGTTCACCGACACCGAGGGACGCGAACAGGCGATCGCTACGACTCAGTTCGAAGCCACCGACGCTCGTCGCTCCTTTCCCTGTTGGGACGAACCCGATCTCAAGGCCGTGTTTGGCATCACGCTGATCGTGCCCGGCGAATTGATGGCGGTCTCCAATGGGCCCGAGATAAAACGGGAAACTCTGGCCGATGGCCAGGTGGCGGTCCACTTTGCCGACACGATGAAGATGTCGACCTATCTCGTAGCCTTCTCCGTCGGTCCGTTCGAAGC
>JBPCQV010000052.1:0-6242 GCA_050997725.1 Acidimicrobiia bacterium | reverse complement strand
CAACCGTCGTTGGACGACGGTTGCTACCCAGGGTTTGAGGTTTGGTTAGCTGGAGATCGCCTCGCCGGTGGCGTCCATCACCCACCAAATGTCGTTGAGGCCTTGGCCGTTGACATCGCCCGGAGCTTCGTCGCCGATGAAGTAGTAGAGAGGCCAACCGTTGTAGGTGACCTGTTCGGTGTCGTCGGCGCGCGGGGCGGGGGCGAGCAGCGAGGCGTCGAGACCGGCGCCCACAGCCACAGATTCGGTGAGGGGCGGCCAATTCTCCGCACACTGGTCATAGCAAGTCGGATCGCTTTGCTCGTCCGGCGTGAATAGGTACAGCGTCATCCCTTCTGCATCTGTCAGGATCTCGCCGAGGTCGCTGGTGGCAACCTGCACGGTGGCGCCGCCCTCGGTTGCGGCCGGCGTCGTTGTCTCCACAACGGCTGTGGTCGCGGAGTCAGCCGTCGTTGTTGTTGCAATGTCAGCCGTCGTTGTTGCGGAGTCAGCCGTGGTGGCCGAGCTTCCCTCGGTGGTGGCCGATGTGTCGCTCGAACACGCCATCACCAGGAGCGCGAACAGCAAGGCCAAGGAAAATCGTTTCATTTCTACCTCCTTGCCCTGCAGTACGAGCCCGAGCGGGGTTCGGGTTCATGAATTCACTCGTTCTGTGGGCTCGTAGGGATACACAGTGTCCCTGTGAACCCTCGGTTCGCGAATTGGATGGGGGGCGGTGGGGAGGCTGATTTGGAAGACGGACCACCCGTCGCGGCGCTCGTAGACCAGATCGCCGCCCATGAGTTGGGTGAGCTTGCGAGCGACGGTCAGACCCAGACCCATCGAACCGGGGACGGCCGGACCGTCACCGAGCGCACATATGGGTCGAAGATACGGGCGATGTCGTCGGGGGGAACGCCGTCACCATCGTCGTAAAGGCTGACCGTCGTGAACTCCGGATCCTGGACGCTCTCCAAACGAAGCTGAGGTCCGCCATAACGAACCGCGTTGGTCAACAGGTTCCGCACCACTTGACGCAGCCGGAACGGGTCAGCTAGCACCGGCAATCCGGCGACATTTCCGGCGCTCGGTCGGGAGGGAGATACAACTTGACACAGGTGCCGAGCTCACGGAGCAGGTCGATCGGCTCGCGCTTGATCACAAGCTTGCCCTCAGCATCGGAACGACCAATAACCAACAGGTGGACGATGTTGGCCAGCTCGCGCGATTGATCGGCGCACACCAATCAAACCGAGGGCATCGGTCGCATAGGCATTCACGTAGAGAAGCCGGCCGGAAAAGGTCGGCAGCCACCACCATGGTGCGTACCTGGTCGAGCAAGGCGGCCTGGAACTCGATGCGCCGGATGGTTCCCAGCCTCTCCGAGATATCGCGGATCACAGCAACCCGCAGAGTTTGCTTGGTTGAGCGACTGATTGTCAGCTCGAGCGGAATCTCACGCCCATCCCGATGAACTCCGCGTACAGTGCGATGCGGATCGACCGCCGCTACTTCGAAGCCCGGAAGAATCCGGTCGATCGACCAGCCAGCGAGGTCGGCGGGCTCATATCCAAACATCGTGCCGACGGTTCGGTTGGCAAACTCGATGGCGCCCAGCCTCGTCGAAAGCAACGATCGAATCCGAGGCGTTGTCGGTGACAGTTCTCAGCTTTTCTTCTTGAGCCGCCTCGCGTGCGGCTCGTTCCTGTCGCTCGCGGAGGAGGCGAGTCGAGGTGGAGATCAGCCACGAGATGGTTGGGAAGTGGATGGCCACCGCCACCAGCGTGAAAACGACCTGCTCCTCGGTGGATTTGCCGACCGCAACATGGGCAGCCAGCGTCAACGCGACCAACGACACAAGACCTTGGATCCCGATTACGAATCCGCCGGCTCGCCAGCCATCAAGGGCGAGCACGGTCGCAGCCATCAGGTAGGTGAGACCGGGGACGACGGCCGAGGCGGGGGCATTGCCAACCATGAAGATGGTTCCCACCCACATAAAGTCGATGAGCAACGAGATAACGACCGAGCGCTCCGGGACCGCCCGACGGATCTGGGCATGGCCGGCGATGGTGAGTGAGAAGAAGGAGAGAACCCAACCTTCGGGCCAGTTGTAGGCAACCGCCATCCCTGCGAACCCAACAAAGCCGATGAGTCCGCTGGCGGCGCGGGCGATATGAAAGGGCTCACCTATGTTGCTGCCGAGGGCAGGGCTCGTCGGTCCCGATCTCGGGACGGCTGCATCCATTGCCATCTTCGGCACGTTCGACCCGGAACCTGATTGGCCGACAGGCGAGCCAAGCGACGAGCTTTAGCGGCCTTTTAGTCGCCCGGTCTACGATTCCATCCGTTGGGTGACCATTGGCCCCTGGCCAGTACCTTTGGAGGATCCAAGAACGATGAGAAAACCCTTAACGGTCGCGCTCGCCCTGGCTGCCGCGGCCTGGCTGTCGCTCCCCGCCCTGGCCCAAACGGCCGGCCTGGCAGTGACCACGGCCTATCCCGGATTGACCGTCGAACCCGGCGATACTGCCGGCTTTGTTCTGACGATTACCGCCACCACCAACAGCACCGTCGCCCTGGCAGTCGAGGGGATCCCCGAAGGGTGGACCGGGACTTTCCGCGGGGGAGGATTTGTGATCAGCCAGGTGACGGCCGGCCCTGAGCTCCAACCCGAGGTCCGCCTCGACGTCATCGTCCCCACCGGAACGGCCGACGGCGACTACCCACTGACCCTCACGGCCGCAACCGGGGGAGAAACCGTCTCGGTGCCGGTCAATGTCACCGTGCAGGGTGGTGCCGGCGGCTCGGTCACCCTGACCCCCGAGTTCCCAGGTCTGCGAGGCCCCGCGAGCTCGACTTTTCCGTTCAACGTCGATGTCAGGAACGATACCCCGGCGGAGGTTCAACTCGAGCTCGCGGCCGAGGGACCGATCGGTTGGTTGGTAGAGGCACGACCTCAATCGTCCACGCTCGCCTCAACGATCACCGTCGAGTCCGGTGCGACTGGTCGTATCACCGTGAACGCGACCCCGCCGGCCGGGGTACAGGCGGGCGTGTATGACCTGCGGGTCACGGCGCGGGGAGGAGGAGTTGATGCGGAGACGGTCCTGCAAGTCGAGGTCACGGGCAGCTTCTCGATGCAGCTCACCACTCAAGACCAACGCCTCAATACGGACGTCAATGCGGGACAGCCCACACTGTTTCCCATTCTCGTTTTCAACGACGGATCAGCCGATCTGTTGAACGTGACGGTGGCCGCCACCCCTCCCAGCGGTTGGGAAGTCACCTTCGATCCCGAGGCGGTGCCGTCGATCGCGGCCGGTGAGTTCGTCACCATCAACGCCACGATCACCCCTTCGACGACCGCCATCGCCGGCGACTACGTCATTGGCTTTCGCGCCAACACCGACGAGAGCGATGCCTCGATGGACGTCCGCACGACCGTCAACCCATCCGCCTTCGGCGGGTTGGTGGGAGTGGGTTTGATCATTCTCACCCTCGCCGCACTCGCGTGGGTATTCCGTCGATTCGGCCGGAGATAATTGATGGCCCCGCCGACGGTCGTGACTCGCAAGCTCACTAAGGCCTACGGCGAGACGCGAGTAGTCAACGAGCTCAATCTGAAATTGGTCCCGGGCGAGGTTTTTGGTCTGCTCGGCCCCAACGGAGCCGGCAAGACAACAACCATTCTCATGCTGCTGGGGCTGGTCGAGCCCACTTCCGGGCAAGTCGAGGTGCTGGGGCTTGATCCAACCCGGAATCCGTTGAGGGTCAAGAGCCGGGTCGGGTATCTGCCGGACGCGGTGGGCTTCTACGACTCGATGACCGGCTTCGAAAACTTGCGGTTCACAGCCGACCTCAACCGGATCCCGGCCAAAGAGGCACGCACGCGAATCGAGGATTTGCTCCTCGAAGTCGGGCTCGCCGAAGCGAGCGATCAGAAAGCCGGGGAGTACTCAAGAGGGATGAAGCAGCGCCTAGGAATCGCCGACGCGCTTCTCAAGCGGCCCGAGGTGCTGATCCTCGATGAACCGACCACTGCCATCGACCCCGAAGGCGTGGCCGACATCCTGGCCATGATTCGGAGCCTCGCCGATAACCAACAGGTGACTGTTCTCTTATCGAGCCACCTGCTCCACCAGGTGCAGGCGGTGTGCGACCGCGTCGCGATCTTCGTCAAAGGGGAGGTCGTGGCCCAGGGAAGTCCTCGCGACCTCGCCTCCCGCACCCGTGGACCGGAGGAGGTCGAGGTGGTGACCACGAGCAATGAAAACATTCTTCGCCGCGCGGTCGACGGGCGGAGATTTGTCCATTCGATTGCAGCGGGACGCCTGCCAGGCAGCTACATGATCGAGGTCGATCGCGGATCCACCAGGCAACTGGTGTCGGCTCTGGTTGAGGGCGGGGTCGAGATCGATGCGGTGCGCCGAGCCTCCGACGACCTCGACGAGGTCTACCGGCGATACTTCCGCCAAGAGGACGTCAATGTCTGAGGCGGTCAAAGTCGCTCCGCTGCGCGAAGGTTTCGGATCCGGCTGGCGGGTGGTGGCCCGCAAAGAGTTCACCGACCATCTGCACTCGGGCCGGTTCATCGCACTTACCGCCTTGCTGGCGGTGGTGGCAGGTGCGGCGGTGTTCGCCGCTTCGAGTGGGATCCGCTCGGTGGCAGCCGACACCGAAGGAGTGCCGGCGCTATTCCTCAAGATTTTCACTATTACGGATGACCCGGTTCCGTTCCCCTTGGTCGTCTTCATCGGTTTTCTGGGCCCGTTGCTAGGCATCATGTTCGGGTTCGACGCGATCAGCGGCGAGCGTTCCCAGGGCACCCTTCCTCGTCTGCTCGCGCAACCGATTCATCGCGACGAGGTGATCCTCGGCAAGTTTGTCGGCGGGCTCGCCATTATTGCCTTGCTGCTGACGGCGCTCACGACCTTCGTCTCCGGCATCGGAATCTTCCGTCTGGGCCTCTTCCCCGTTCCCACTGAGATCGCCCGCCTGCTGGTGTGGTTGATCGTCGCCATTATCTATGTCGGCTTTTGGCAGGCACTCGCCACACTCACGTCAGTAACCGTGCGCCGAGCCGCGACGTCGGCGATGATTGCCGTCGGGGCGTGGATCGTCCTCACGCTTTTTGGTGGCTTCCTCTTCCGCGCGATTTCGGCAGTGCTGGCCAATCCCAACGACGAGCTTTCCAGCCTGCGGGCCGAGCTCCTCCTCTCGCGGCTGTCGCCTTTCACGCTTTACACCGAGACGTCAACTGTCCTCCTCGATCCCACCGAAAGAACTACCGGGCTCGTGACCTTCGAGCAGGTCAGCCAGGCCCTGGTGTCCAACCTCTCGATTCCGCAGAGTCTTTCCGTCGTCTGGCCCCAGATCGTCGGGCTCCTGGCGATGACGACTGCCCTCTTTGCCGTCGCCTTTGTCCTTTTCATGCGCCAGGAGGTGCGGGCGTAGCGGGCTAGTGCCTTCGATCGTTTTTTGGATGGTCATCGATCCAGGCCGCGGCGGTGCCGACCAAGAACCTGACGATCTGGGCGACGTCAGAGAGGTTGGGTTCGGAAATGAAATTGTTCGAAAGGAGCCGTGAGCGGCCCCTAGCGATCATCGCCCTCCTCGCCAGCCTCCTCACCCTGATAGCCGCCACCGCCAGCCCTGTCTCCGCAACCGCAGACGGTTTTCTCGACTCGACTTGGGAGAACGCGTCCCAGGTCGGGAAATACGAGCCCAAGAAATATCCCGGCTCGTTGTACTGGATCGGCCAAGTGATGGTCGGCGCCGGCGAGATGTGGAACGACGGCTGGACCGGAGAGGGCGTAGACGTAGCCGTGATCGACACCGGCGTTGTGCCGGTCGCCGGTCTCTCTGGGACCGGCAAGGTCGTGTTCGGCCCGGACCTCTCCTTCGAATCCCAGTCACCAACCCAGATTCATCTTGACACCAACGGCCACGGCACCCACATGGCCGGGATCATCGCCGGACGCGATGGCACCTCCAAGGTCCAAAAAGGCACCGAGAAGGAGTTTCTTGGCATCGCCCCGGGCGCCCGGATCGTCAGCGTCAAAGTCGGCAACTTCGAAGGGGCAGTCGACGTCTCCCAAGTGATCGCCGCCATCGACTGGGGGGTCGAGCACCGGAACTCGGGGGGCCTCAACATTCGCGTCCTCAACCTCTCGTTTGGGACGACCTCCACCCAGTCGTATCTTGTCGATCCGCTCGCCCACGCCGTGGAACGAGCCTGGAAAGCTGGGATTGTCGTTGTG
>JBPCQV010000050.1:0-5265 GCA_050997725.1 Acidimicrobiia bacterium | reverse complement strand
AGAACCGCTCGAAGGGCAGACCGAGCCGGATCGGATCGACTCTGGTCAACCCGAGACAACGGCAGACTGCCGAGTCGGCCCCCGAGCCGCGGATCTGGCAGTAGATGTCCTGGCTGCGGGCAAATTGAACGATGTCCCAAACCACGAGGAAATAGCCGGCAAAGCCGAGCCGCTCGATAATGTCGAGCTCGTGTTGGAGCCGAGTCCGTGCCATCGGGTCGACCAAACCTTCGCCGTTGCCCGGATAGACCTCGCGAGCGCCTTCCCAAGTGAGGAAGCGCAGATACTCCATCTCCGAACGGAAATGGCCCGGCATCGGGAAGTTCGGCAGCCGGGGTGCCACCAGCCTCAGATCGAAGGCAAGGTCTTCGGCGAGGACGAGGGCGTTTCTGACCGCCCCCGGGTAGCGGTCGAAGCGCCTATTCATCTCGCTTGGTGATTTGAGATACCGCTCATCGGTGCCAGGGCGAAAACCGTCGGCGGTTTCCAATGAGCGTCTTCCGCCGATCGCGGCAAGGACCTCGGAAAGGTCGGCGTCCTCGCGCCGGTGGTAGTGGACGTTGTTGGTCGCCACCACTCCGAGATTGAGACGCCCTGCCACCTCCCAGAGCAGATCGTTGCGGAGGTCGTCTTCGGGCATCCCGTGATGCCACATCTCGAGGTAGAAGCGATCCGAGAAAGCCTCGCGGAGGGCGATGGCGGCGCTCATGGTTCCGGCGAGATCCCCACGACCCGCGGCGGCGCCGACCGCGCCCTGGCGACATCCACTCAATACCGCCAGGTCGGAAACCTTGGCCAGGGCTTCGAGATCACTCTGCAGAAAGACTGGTCGGTCCTTCTCGCCTCGAAACTGGCCGGTGGTGACGAAGCGGGAGAGAGCGCGGTAGCCAACAGGTGAGCCGGCTAACAGCAGGAGATGATCAGTTGGTTCCTTCTGGGTTGGCTTCTGCCCATGCATCCGCTTGTTACGACCTCGACGTCGCGCACCCGGCTGAATCGGCGCCGGACTTGGCCGTTTCGGTGGTGGGCTCCAACCCCGGCTGATCCCAATCTCGGTGCCGTAAACCGCAGGCAAACCCGCCTCTCGAGCCGCGGTCGAAAACCGCACCGCCCCGTAGAAGCCGTTGTGATCGGTAACGGCCAAGGCGCGATAGGAAAGCTCGACGGCCTTGGCGACCAAGTCCTCGGCGTGCGAAGCCCCATCCAGGAACGAGTAATTGGTGTGGCAATGCAGCTCGGCATACTCGAACATCTGTTCGCCAGCGTAGCGCAGCGGAGCGCTCCCCCAACGGAATTGGGGGAGTCTCCGAACGAAGTGAGGGGGAGGGGGCGCTGTCCGAAAACGTTGCTACGGTGCCCAGGAAGCGGTTCAAACCGGAGGCGGGATGTCCTGTTCGTGGACGGTGTCGGTGCGACGGGCGGTTGCCTCCCGGCGGACGTGGATCGTCGGCGAAACCCAGGCGGTGATGAGGCTGGCCGCGCCGATAATGGCGTAGAGCCAGCCGATCGTCGGGTCGCCACCGAGCGCTCCTGCCAGCGAGTCGCTCTCAATCCCGTAGACGAGACCGAAGGCCAGTAGCAAAAGGCCCATCGTGGTCAACGTGCCCCGACTGCCCAGCGCATTGCCGGCGGTGACGAGATAGATGATTCCGACGACGAGGTGAATCAAGGCCATCAACAAGGTGTGAGTGAGCCCAAGCACGTCGTCGGTCGCGTCGAAATCGAATCCCACTCGGAGGGCGGCAACCGCCCCCAACACCGTTAGGAATAGGCCCGCAACCCCGGCCACAATTTGGGCCGGGCTCCAGGTCTTGCGATCGACGACTACTCGATCCCGCCTGATCTGGGCATCCACTTCATGCGAGTTTGGGTCGTTGATCACTTCGTTCTCCTTAGCTATCGACTCAATCCTGAGCATTCTCGCGCATCGTCGTCCAGAACCGAGTAGTTCTCACAGACGAGTTGAGTAGAACCCTTGGATGGCCTTCAGCGGCCGCTTGGAGATTCCGACATCGAGATCACCCGTCGGTTCGTCAGGGTGAATCGTGGGTCCGGCAGCCAGCGGCCAGTCGCCATCCCGGCTACGTATTCACCGACGATCGGAGCGTGTTTGAAGATGGCACCAGATCCACCGCCAGCAAAGATCACATCGGGGTGAGCGGGGTGGAAGTCGAGAAGGAAGTGCGTGTCCGGAGTCATCACGATTTGGCACACCTTTTGATCCATGATCGGCTGGCGCGCAAGCTCGGGGAAGCGGTAACCGAGGTACTGCCGGCTGCGGGCCATGGCCCCCTGATCGACCACCCTGTCGTCCGAGTCGAGATCGATGCTCGTCTCGTGCCAGGCGATGACCGCTTTGAACCCACACCCTTCCACATCGGGGATGCCATAACCCGGGTACCCGTGATCGATCCACACAGGGTGGTTGTCAGCGTGGTAGCGGTCCGAGCCGGGCGGAGGAGCTGTATAGATGACGTCCTGGCGAATCACTTTGAGGATTGAACCCAGCGTCCGCCGGTACATTTGGCCCATCCAGGCGCCGGTGGCGACAATGAACCGATCCTCCTTTAGAGGTTGCCCATCGAGCAGCAGGCGCTCAGAGGGATCGGTGGTCGGCCGGCCCAGCCGGAAAATTCCACCTTGAGCCAGGAACTCCTGAAAGGCTCGGACGAGTGCTCGTCGCGCCCAGACGAACCCCGCTTCCGGTTCGTACAGGCCGAACTCGACTCGGTGAAAATTCATGTGGGGAAAGCGACCCGCCAGTTCGTCGGGTGAGAGCCGGATCGCCGGTATTCCTAGCCGTTCGAGGATTGGGAAAGCAGCCGCCTCCCAGACCGAGTTGCCCGTCTCGGCCAGTAGCAGCCCGCCTGTTTCTCGGAAGAGCTCGATTCCCCACTCGCGCCCGAGTTCGAGCCAGCGCAGTCGGGATTCGTATTGCCATCGGGTGTACAACTC
The DNA here is from genome assembly GCA_050997725.1 of Acidimicrobiia bacterium. Taxonomy (GTDB): domain Bacteria; phylum Actinomycetota; class Acidimicrobiia; order Spongiisociales; family ZC4RG35; genus JACCTH01. The sequence continues at coordinate 2,310 of JBPCQV010000050.1, read as the reverse complement.
ATCCGAGCCGTGGGCGGATCGAGTGATCCGGTGATGATCGGAGGATGCCGCCCTGTTGTGCCCTGGCTCCCAACCGTCATAAAGCGTGACCTGACAACCTTGCTTTGCCAGCTCCAGCGCCGTCATCACGCCTACGATGCCCGCGCCGACGACGGCGTATTTGGTGGCGGTCATCTGCTCCTCAGGCCGGTGAAAGTCGCTTGGATACTGTATTCATAGGCAACTAGGGTCGCGCAATCCTAAAGCGAGGAAGAGGAACGATGCCGGCGCCGGATCAAACCATCACCACGATCGTGATGGGTGTCGGCGACCTCAACGGGATCCTCCGCGGAAAACGTATCCCCGCTACTCACTGGCCGATCATCGCCGAAGAGGGCATGGCCCTTTCGAATGCGATGTTCGCGCTCGACATGACCTGTGACATCTGGGATACGCCCTACGCCAACATGGGCACCGGATATCCCGACATCAAGATATTCCCGCAAACCGACGCACTCCATCCGATGCCCTGGGATCCGGGAGCAGCCTTTGTCATGGGCCGGGCGGAGAAGGAAGACGGCGGTGCCCTCGAGATCGACCCCCGAAACGCGCTGGTCAAAGTCGCGTCCCAGGCCGAAGAGCTTGGTTTCCGAGTGATGATCGGGGCCGAGTTGGAGTTTTTCCTGCTTGACCCCGAGACACTACGGCCGCGCCAAGAGGGGATTCAGGTATACGGGCTCGAACGGGCGATGGAACTCGAGGCAGTGCTCGGCCCGATCCGCAACGAGTTGATCGTGGCCGGGATCCCTATCGAGCAATCCAACCCCGAATATGCCCCAGGCCAAGTAGAAGTCAACATCAGGTTCGCGGAGGCCATCGAAACCGCCGATCGCGTGGTGGCCTTCCGAGGGATGGTCAAGCAGCTGGCGATCACTCACGGCTACGTGGCGACGTTCATGGCTAAGCCCTTTTTTGACCTCTCCGGCAACGGATTCCACGTTCATCATTCGATCGTCGCCGATGGCCGCAGTCTCTTTGCGGACGGCGGGCACCTCTCGGCGACCGGCATGCAGTATCTCGGTGGCTTGCGCCGCCATATGGCCGAGCTTTCCGTGTTCGCGGCTCCAACTCCCAATTCCTATCGACGTCGCCAACCGAACTCGTTCTGCCCGATCAACACGGCCTGGGGGTTCGACAACCGCACTGTTGGCCTCAGGGTGATAGAAGGACACGAGAAGGCTGTCCGGATCGAACAGCGGGATGCCTCCGCCGATGCGAACCCGTACCTGCTACTTGCGGGCCAAATTGCCGCCGGTCTTAAGGGGATCGAAGAAGAGATCGATCCCGGACCTCCCGAGATGGGTGACGCCTACCTCAATCAAGACGTTGAACCAATCCCCACAGACCTCGTGGCTGCGATTGCGCTTGCTCGAGGATCGAAGCTCATCGCCTCGACCTACGATTCCGATCTCATCGAGATCTACCTCCAGCAAGCTCAGCGTGAAGTCGAGTTTGTATCGTCCCAGGTCACGCCAGTGGAACAGGCCCGCTACTTGCGGAACTTCTGATGAGACTGGCGCGCGTCGTGGGGACCGTCACGGGCACGGTCAAGGACAAGGCCCTAACCGGAAGAAAACTGCTTCTCGTCGACCTCGTGGACTCTTCCGGTGCGGTAGTTGATTCGAATCACGTTGCAGTCGATACGGTGGGGGCGGGGTCAGGTGATTTGGTGCTGGTGGCAAGCGGTTCGGCCGCGCGCCAGGCCACGTCGGCCATCGGGCTCCCCACCGACCTGGCAGTGGTGTTGATCGTCGACGAGGTGACTGCAGAACGAAGAACAGAAGGTTCCGGCAAGGCCAAGAAAGGAAACTAGATGGCAGAGCAAATCGCTCTTGGAATGATCGAAACCCGGGGAGTCGTCGCGGCCATAGAGGCCGCCGATGCCATGGTCAAGGCGGCCAACGTGAGCATCGTCGGCCAGGAGAAGGCGGGTGGGGGACTGGTAGCAGTGTTTGTGCGGGGTGAGGTCGGAGCCGTGAAGGCTGCCGTCGACGCCGGCGGGGTGGCGGCCAACAAGGTCGGAGAGGTGATCGCGATCCATGTGATCCCACGTCCGGCTTCCGACATCGAAGGCATCCTGCCCCAGCCTTCCTGACCTGAAGTGACTTCAGGCGGATTCGGCGAAGTGGTATCGGCGTTTTCGGCGCCGCCCACCCGGCCCATCGATCCTCGCACCCCCGCCAAGGTGACCGTTCTGGGGTCCGGGGTTGAAGGCCGGGTCCTTGCCGCATGGTTTCTGGCAGAGGGCGCCGAGTCGGTCCGCCTCTTCAC
>JBPCQV010000132.1:0-2659 GCA_050997725.1 Acidimicrobiia bacterium | reverse complement strand
CCGACGCCACCCCCTCACCAATCAGAGGATTCCTCGAACTCGTCGGACTTGCTGAGTCACGCGACTGCCTTAGATCGGTTCGCCGGGTGTTAGCGCATCAAACGCAACCTATCGGATGCGTTTGGTGCGCGGAAACGGGGGGGACCCGGGAGAGGCAACCGCAACGCCCGCGGATTCCGCTGCCGATCTCAACCGCTCGTCGTAGACGACAATGCCGGCCAAGTCGGATGCCAGCGTCAACGCTGCGGCAAGGTGCAGGGCATCGAGTGAACGAAGATCGAGAGGCTGCAGACGGCCCGCTCGATCAAAGACATCGGCGTCGACGCGGATGACGTCGCTCTCAGCTATCAGCCGCTCGGCTCGTGCCAACGCCCGCCCTCCGGACCGCGCCGCAGCCCTTCGGAGCTCGGTTCGATGGAGGTCTGAGATGATCCACCGTTTGCTGGTTAGCCATCGCCGCAGGGTTCCGGTTTCCGGCTCGGGGCGGACGAACTTGGCCAGCGCCGAGGTGTCGAGATACCAGATCGACATTCAGCGCTCGCCCGAGCGCAGGTTCAACAGTGCTTCGACAACCGATGGTCCTTGGTCGGGCGGTATATCGCGGTCGAGCTCGACGAGCACTTCTTTCAAGCTGCGGCCTGATCCTGGGGCAATTCTTCCCTCCGCTATCAGTCTTTCGTACCCGGCTTGCTCCTCAATAGGAGAAAGTCTGGCCACGGGTCGGCCTCGATCGGTCACCACGAAAGTCTCGCCGGCCCTGACTCGCGCGAGCCAGCGGCTGGCATAGCGCCGAAGCTCGCGCACTCCAACGGACTCCATGTGCGCCATGGTAGCACATCAAGCTTTCCCGGTTCTAGGTTTTCGCGCATCAGACGCAACCGATAGGTTGCGTTTGATGCGCGAAAAATCAGGGGGTTGGGGCTAGCCACTTCGGACAACTTGCCGGCCGGAAGCTGATTTTCGCGCCGAAACAACTGGCCCGCGGGCACAATGTTCGGAGGGATCACAAGGGAGTCGGCATGGAGAGTGGTGGCGGCGGGTTCTTGGAAGCGGCGACCGAGGCCAAGGGCCGGATGGAGGCCGCCCTCTACGAGATCAAGCGAGTCATCGCCGGCCAAGACGCGATGCTCGAACGGGTGTTGGTCTCCCTTCTCGCGGGCGGACACCTTCTTATAGAAGGAGTGCCGGGGTTGGCGAAGACCCTGACGATCAAGACCGTCGCCCAGGTGCTCGGCGGCACCTTCCGACGAATCCAGTTCACCCCCGACCTCGTCCCCTCCGACCTCGTCGGCACCAGAATTTACAAACCGGGCGTTGAGCGTTTCGATACCGAGCTCGGACCGGTCTTCTGCAACTTTCTTCTCGCGGATGAGATCAACCGCGCCCCGGCCAAGGTGCAATCGGCGTTGCTCGAGGTGATGCAGGAGCGCCAGGTCACCATTGGCGAGGAGACGTTCCTGGTCCCGACGCCGTTCCTCGTGATGGCAACCCAGAACCCGATCGAGTCGGACGGCACCTATCCCTTGCCGGAGGCGCAAATCGACCGCTTCATGCTCAAGGTCGTCGTTGGGTATCCCGAGATCGGCGACGAAGTGACGGTTGTGCAAAGAGCACTCGCTGAAGCGACAGCGGTTCGCCAGATCCTGAGCCCGGCCGAGCTGTTGGGCCTGCAACAGATGACTGCCGCGGTCTATGTCGATCCGGCGCTGGCGCGTTACACCGTCGACCTCGCCACCGCCACCCGCGACCTGGCCGCCGCCGGCCTCGCCGACCTCGCCCCCTACGTCGCCTATGGGGCCAGCCCCCGCGGCCCGATCAACCTCGTGTACGGCGCCCGCGCCTTGGCCCTCCTCCGCGGGCGCACCTACGCGTTGCCCCAGGACGTCAGAGATCTCGCGCCGGACGTGCTGCGCCATCGGCTGGTCCTCACCTATCAAGCCTTGGCTGAGAACATCACCCCGGACGAAATCATCACCGCCGTGCTCGACAGGGTCCCGGCGCCCAAAATCGAGCTCGCCCGAGAGAGCGCGTGACGATCCTCGCCTTCCGGCGCGGACGCACTCCGGCTCGTCCCGGACCCGGGCCGGTTCCCGAGGCTGTTTTGCGAGGGCTCGAGTTCACGGTGGCGCGCAAGATCGAGGGACTCCTGCCGGGTGAGCACCGCTCCTCGTCCCAGGGGATCGGCACTGAGCTCACGACGATTCGTCCCTATCAACCCGGCGACGACGTCCGTCGCATCGACTGGAACGTGACGGCCCGGACCAATCAAGCGCATGTGCGCGTCGACATCGCCGAACGCACCCTCACCTCTTGGCTTCTGCTCGACTCGTCGCCGTCAATGGGCTTTGGCACCGCCGACCGGCGCAAGTGGGACGTCGCCGAAGGGGTGGCATTGGCGATCGGTCACCTTGCTTCTCGCCGGGGCGGGAGGCTGGGGGTTCTCACCTATGGCGGTCCAGACCCAATCACCCATCTCCCGCGACCGGGGCGAGCCGGCCTCCGCGGAGTCCTAGTGGCGACCCAGACCGAGGTCGCCGAAAATCCAACCGGACCGACCTCGCTCGGCTCGGCGCTGACGAGGCTGCAAGCGCTGTCTCGGCAGCGAGGGCTGGTAGTGGTGGTCGGCGACTTTCGGGGGCCGCGCGATTGGCAGAAACCG
>JBPCQV010000114.1:0-5578 GCA_050997725.1 Acidimicrobiia bacterium | reverse complement strand
CCTCTGCCGTCAAGGGTGACCTTCCAGCCAACCCGACAACACTTAGGACCGCGCCGGAGGCGTCCAAAATCTGGATGAAGCCCTCGTTGAGTTCCTCCAAGGGGAACGATCGCAGGTCGTTCTCATTGATTGCGAGCCGGAGGGCAGCTCCCCACCGCGCTCGCAAGGCCAGGTCCACGGTTTCGTCGAGGTCGGCGAATAGCCGCCCATATACGAACCATCCTGCCGCGAGCAACACCACGATCATGGCCGTCGCAAAGGCGATCGTGAGTTTGATTCGGATCGGAACCGAATTCACTCGCCACCGTCATCTCGTAGGCGGTAGCCAAACCCTCTCACAGTTTCGAGTGTTGCCAGTCCAAATGGCCGGTCAATTTTGTCGCGCAAGTAGCGGACGTAGACCTCGACAACGTTGGACCGGTGCTCATACCCGAGGTCCCAGCCGGCGTCGAGCAGGGCCTGGTAGCTCAGCACCTGATCGGGATGCGACATGAACCTCTCGAGGAGGGCGAACTCCTTGGCCGAAAGGTTGATCTCGACCTCTCCCCGCCACACTCGCCGTGAAGAAGGATCGAGCCGAAGCGACCCAACCTGGAGAACGACTGGTTTCTGCTGGGGGCCGCGACGGTCGAGAGCCCGGAGCCGCGCAAGCAGCTCAGCCACTGAGAATGGTTTGACCAGATAGTCGTCTGCTCCGACATCGAGGCCCCTCACTCGATCCGCGACCGCGTCTCGGGCCGTCACCATGATGATGGGAACCCGTACCGACGCCGCGCGCAGGCGGCGACACAGCTCGAAGCCATCGACGTCGCCCAACATCACGTCCAGCACCACTGCCTGGTAGTCAACGGCGTGAACCATCCACTCGGCATCGGCGGCAGAACCTGTGACGTCGACGACCGCACCGGCTGCCTGCATGGCCCTCCTCATCGCCGCTGCCATTTTGCGGTCATCTTCGACGACGAGCACTCTCACCTTTTCAGTATCGGCCCCAACCATGAAATGCGGATGAGAGCCTCAAGATATTTCCGCAAATCGTTCACATGAGCTTCACATCTGTCCAGCACAGTTGCCGGCATGTCCGAGAAAGGAGTAACGATGAATCAGACGGCAAAGGTGCTGGCGATCGTGCTGGCGGTGGTGCTGGTCGGCGGAGGATTCTATGCCGCTTATCAGAGCGGGTTCGATGCCGGGGAAGGGACAACGGCCGCGGCGGAGAACGGTGAAACGACGGTCGGGGATCGAGAACACTGGGGACGAGGCGGCCATGGCTTCTTCCCCTTCGGGTTCTTGTTCCCCCTGCTGTTCCTCTTTCTGATCTTCGGAGCATTCCGACGATGGGGACCGCCGCGCGGGAACTACGGCCCTCCGTGGGGCGGCCCACCGTGGGGCGGTCCCGGGGGTGGTCCCGAGCATATGGAGAAGCGGCTCGAAGAATGGCACAAGAAGGCTCACGAGCACGCCTGACGGGCGAGCTAGACGAGAATCAGAGCTGTGCGCACAGTCCTGGTCGTAGACGACGAGCTCAAAATCACCCGCCTGGTCCGGGATTACCTGGAACAGGCGGGTTTCGTCGTCGTCACCGCCTCGGATGGCAAAGGAGCGATCGCCGCTGCCCGCCAAACCAAGCCCGATCTGGTGGTGCTCGATCTCGGCTTGCCCGGGATAGATGGGCTCGACGTGATCCGTCATCTCCGGTCGGTCTCCAACGTACCCGTGGTGGTCATCACTGCTCGAGCCGAGGAGGCGGATCGAATCGTTGGCCTCGAGATGGGTGCCGATGACTATGTGGTCAAGCCTTTCAGTCCCAAGGAGTTGGTCGCCAGAGTGCGGGCGGTGTTGCGCAGGACGGACGGGCACCTGGCTGGCGCCGAGATCCTCCGTGTGTCGGACCTGGTGATCGATAGTGGCCGCCGGCGGGTGCAAGTTGCCGGTGCGACAGTTGAACTGACCCCCACCGAGTTCGACTTGCTGCATGCTCTCGCCTCTCAACCCGGGCGAGTCTTCACCCGGGGTCAGCTGCTGGAGGTGATCCACGGCGTGGCAGTGGTGTCCTACGAGCGGGCGATCGATGCTCACGTGAAGAATCTGCGTCGCAAGATCGAGCCCGACCCCGCCCATCCCATATACCTCGCCACAGTCCACGGGATCGGCTACAGGATGAACGATGCCTGAGCGCCGTCCGCCCTGGTGGCCGGAAAACGAGGGTTGGTCGGCAAGAGCCGGCTGGCCCCGGTGGTGGTTCGTCCTGGCCCTCGTCCCGATCGTCTTTTTCGTCTCCCTGGGCTTCCTGTTTGGCCGGGGCGAGCACGGAGGGCCCTGGTTCTTGTGGCCCCTCGGGATCCTCTTCGTGGTGCTCATGATCCGGCGTCGCCGCTCGCCCCGCTGGTTCCCGGTGAGCCGCCTCGTTGAAGCCGCCGGCAAGCTGGCCGACGGTGATTACTCCGTTCGGGTCCCTGAGGTCGAAGGAGGGCCGATGCGAGACGTCATCCAATCGTTCAATGGCATGGCGTCGCAATTGCAGCAATCATCCGAGCAACGACGGCGCTGGCTGGCAGACCTCGGCCACGAGCTGCGCAATCCCCTGACGGTGATTCAGGGTGAGATTGAAGCAATGATCGATGGAGTTCACATCGCCGAACCCGATCAGTTGGCGATGCTGCTCGACGAGATCGCGTTGATGTCCCGCCTGCTGGACGACCTCCGCACACTCTCGCTGAGCGAGTCCGGTGAGCTCAAACTGGAGCGAGAGTCGGTCGAGCTGAATGACGTTGTGGATGACGCGCTGGCGCCGTTCCGTGAGGAAGCTCGGCGGAGCCAACGAAATTTGGTGGCCACCGTCCCCGCCGGTCGCATCCACGCCGACCCGATGCGGCTGCGGGAGGTCCTCACCAACCTCATTGCCAATGCTCTCCGTCACGCTCGGCAAACCGTCTCGCTCACCGCAACACGGTCGGCGTCGACGTGGAGAATCGAAGTCACCGATGATGGTCCCGGGATTCCACCCGAGCTGCGGACCAGAGTCTTCGAGCGTTTTGTCAAGGGCGGCGACTCCAAGGGGACCGGCTTGGGTCTGTCGATCGCCCGCGATCTCGTGACCGCCCACGGTGGCGAGATCGACATCAGCGACAACTCCGAGCGCGGGACCACCTTCAGCGTCTCAATCCCCGACACCGGGTTTGATTCCCCGACTCCGGGGTAGAGGGCAGGCGAAAGGAGGCACGATGCCACAGCGTGCATGGAGCAAGAAGCGAGAACGCCAATACGAGCACATCAAGGATGGCCTGCTCGACAAGGGCAAGTCGGAGGACAAGGCCGAGGAAATCGCGGCGCGTACGGTTAACAAGACGCGTGCTCAGGCTGGCGAAGCCCGAACTTCGTCACGCCTTTCGCGAGAGGACATGTCGCCGAGTCGAAGAGGTGGGCTGCGGTCCCACACCGGTGAAGGCGGCCGCACCCGTGATCAGCTTTATCAGGAGGCCCAACGCAAAAACGTCAAAGGCCGGTCGAAGATGACGAAGTCCCAGTTGCAGAAAGCCGTAGACGCCAACTGAAGCTGCCGCTCGACCAGATCCCGTTCTCGCGCATCAAACGCAACCGGTCGGTTGCGTTTGATGCGCGAAAACGAAGGTCATCCCCTGACTCGAGCCTTGAGCAGGTTCGTGTAGGCGAAACTGGTGACGGCGGCAAACACGAGGTGGTGCCAACCATCCATCGCAACGTCGGTCATTTCCCACTCGGTGACAGGTGGGGTCTTCTCGCTGAGCTGCGGAACGACGATCAGCTCACCGGCCCAGACCATCGCAAAGAACGCCCCGGCGGCCCAGGGTTCGCGTAGACCCACACCACCCAGCGCTGCCCGCAACAGCCCCAGAGACGTCCCGAATTGCCAATGAATCAGGTTGCCAAAGCGTTCCTTCTCCTCCGGTCCCCGCGGCTGCACCCCCATGACCTTGCCACCTACTTCGCTAGGGACGGTTGACGGAGGTCGTTTTCTGATCTTGCTTTCGGCCATCGACGACAGCGTCATGGCGCCGGTTCCGATCAGGCCGGCGGCCAGACCTCTCCCGGCTCCGGCTGCGAATCGTCCGAGGGCCGTGGTTTGGGTGGTCATCTCATCCCACCTCTTCTTCCTGTTTATCCGTTGAGCCGACTTTGACGAAGGTCCAGCTTCCAAAGTCCCACATCGCCAGCGCCCCGTGATCGTGCAAGACCTTGACGACGGCGGGGGACAGATCGGAGTCGGCGGAAACTACGACCACCTGATTGCCTTCGACCAATGTCCGCTCGATTTGGTCGATGATCCTCATCTCGTCGCCGAACACGGCCGCCGCCTTGGCGAGCACACCAGAAAGTCCGCCCTGTTTCGCCCCCAGACGCTCCGCATCCGACTCGTCGGAGAGGACGTCCACTTCCCAACCCCGGGAGCGGAGAGCTTCGATGGCTTGGCCGGTGTCGTCCGCATCAAGGGTGCCGATAACTCGGTCTTCAAGGACAACCCTGTCATCCGCGGACTCGTCAGTTTGCTTGTTGGCGGTGTCGCCGGCCATGTTCCTCCGTTCCGAGAACCATGGCATACCCCTCGGTTCGGCGCAATAAACGCAACCGCCACCGAGCCACTAAGCGAACCTAAGGTTTGTGTGGTGGCATAGCCACCAGAATCGCCTTAGGTTTCGGAAGAGGAGGAAAAATGGAATGCTCCGTTTGTGGGAATACCTACAGCCGACCGATGCAGATCGTTATTGATGACGGCCAGCCGCAGATTTTCGATAGTTTCGAGTGTGCAATTCAGGCACTAGCCCCGACCTGTCCTCATTGCCGAACCCGCGTCGTCGGGCACGGAGTTGAAACCGCTGACGGCACCATCTTTTGCTGCGCCCACTGTGCACGCCAGCAGGGTCACACCGGACTCGCTGACCACCAACCGCAATCTTCGGTTTCCGGATCCGGGATGACGAAAGAAACCCCCGGACAGGAAGAATCAGCGGTTTCGGGCTCCGGCCTCCCCAACGATTAACGGACCATGCGGCTAGCGAGTCTGGATCCGGAAGGTCCGGTCGCCGCCGAAATCGCCGCGCTGTGGTGGATCCTCCTCGCGCTTGGCGGTGCCGTGTTCGTTCTGTTCCTGATTCTTCTGGTGCGTGGCCTCACGAAGAAGGCCGACACGAGTCAGGAAACCGCCCACCGCCTGGTTCTTGGCGGCGGCGTAGTGCTCCCTCTGGCGGTGGTGACCTTTGTCTTTGCCATGACTCTGATTGCGATGCGCGCGCTCCCCGTCGCCGGGGACTCTGACCGGCTCACGGTCGAGATCACTGGCCACCAATGGTGGTGGGACGTGGTGTATCCCGATCTTGGCCTCCGCAGCGCTAACGAGATTTACGTGCCAGTGGGGACCGAGGTTGAGCTCCGGTTGCTGGCGGCCGACGTGGTCCATAGCTTCTGGGTGCCGGCTTTGGCCGGGAAGATGGACCTCCTACCCGACGAGACCACCTCGATGGTGATCGAAGCGGCCGAGGCCGGGACCTACCGCGGCGTTTGCGCCGAATTCTGCGGTCTCCAGCACGCCAAAATGGCATTC
>JBPCQV010000230.1:0-4307 GCA_050997725.1 Acidimicrobiia bacterium | reverse complement strand
CAATCTGAATGGCCAAATTTCTCTCCGCGGAGTGGGCCCAAGAGGTAACCGACACTTTGAACAGCCACGCAGGGTTCAAGAGCGCGATCGGCAACGCCGACCTGGGAGTGGCTTTCAACGTCACCGGCGGCCCCGACGGAGATGTGCCCTATTACCTCAAGTCGTCGGGTGGCAACACCACTCTGTCGCTCGGAACTCTCGCCGACGCCGACGTCACCATCAATACCAACTACGAGACGGCAACGTCCATCTCGAAAGGCGACCTCAACGTCCAAACCGCATTCATGACTGGAAAGATCAAGGTCGGGGGCAACCTCGCCAAGCTGATGATGCATCAAACGGCGATCAACCAATGGTCAGCCGCGGTCAAAGACCAGGCCATCGAGTACTAATTTTGCGAACCCAGGGTTCGTAGGGATACACAGTGTCCCTGCGAACCCAGGGTTCGTGGTTTATCGGTTGTTGACGGCGGACTTGAGGGTTGCGCCTGCCTTGAAGGCGGGCGCTTTCGACGCCTTCACCTGAATGGTGGCGCCAGTCTGGGGGTTGCGGCCAGTGCGTGCGGCGCGCTGACGGACTTCGAAGGTGCCAAAGCCGGGAAGAGTTACCTTCTCGCCATTGCGCAACGATTTGGTGATGCTGTCGAGCACTGCTTCCACCGACGAGCCGGCGGCCGCCTTGCTCGACCCCGTCGCCTCAGCGACGGCATCGACCAGTTCGGTCTTGTTCACGATGTCCTCCAATAGGAACGGGAATTACGGGACTGTAATTTAGCCGATCAAACCCAGCTCGCGCACCGCTTTCCGCTCTTCTTCCAGTTCGGCCACGGAGGCGTCGATTCGGCTGCGGGAAAAATCGTCGACCGGAAGTCCCGCCACGATCTCCCATTCGCCCTCCTGGCATCGACACGGGAACGAAGAGATGAGCCCTTCGGGCACCCCATAGGAGCCATCAGAGGCAACCGCCATCGACACCCAGTCGTCATCCGGAGTTCCGAGCATCCAATCCCGCATGTGATCGATCGCGGCGTTGGCCGCCGAGGCGGCCGAGGAGGCGCCGCGAGCCGCGATGATCGCCGCCCCGCGTTTGGCCACGGTAGGGATGAACTCGTCCACGACCCAGCCGTGGTCGTCCACGGCCAGGTAAGCGCTGTCACCGCTCACCTGGCAATGAAACAGATCCGGATACTGCGTCGTCGAGTGGTTACCCCAGATGGTCATCTTCTTGACTGCGGCCACGGGCTGTCCGAGTCGTTGCGCCACTTGGCTCACCGCCCGATTGTGATCGAGCCGGGTCATCGCCGTGTAGTGGCGTGGGTTGGCAGCACCCAAATTCGCGAAGGCGATCAGACAGTTGGTGTTGGCGGGGTTGCCGACCACCCAAACTCGCACCTCAGAGGTGGCCGACGAAGCCAGTGCGCGGCCCTGGGTCGTGAAGATGGCGCCGTTGGCGCTCAACAGGTCGGATCGCTCCATCCCTTGTTTGCGCGGCATCGCTCCGACGAGGAGAGCGAAGTCTGCATCGCCGAAACCGACCTCGGGATCGTCGGTTTTGACGATCCCGGTGAGCAGAGGGAAAGCGCCATCTTCGAGCTCCATTCCAACCCCTTCGAGCGCCCCGAGGGCCGGCGTCACCTCGAGGAGCTGCAAAACGATCGGTTGGTCGACGCCGAGCATCTCCCCGGCGGCGATACGAAAGACGAGGGAGTATCCAATCTGGCCGGCGGCGCCCGTGACCGTCACCCGTTTCGGTTGCTTCATCTCACCCAAGGTATCAGAGCGTCAGGAGACGAAGTCGAGCGCCACGTCGAAGTTGGGGGCCGAGTGAGTGATCCAGCCCGAGGAGATGATGTCAACGCCGGTTTCGACAATCGCCCGGATCGTCTCAGGGGTGACCCCGCCCGAGGCCTCGGTCAGCATCTGTCCGTCGACAAGGGCAACCGCCTCGCGCAGCAGCTCGGGGGTCATGTTGTCCAACAAGACGACGTCTGCTCCCACCGTCAGCAGTTCTTTGAGCTGCTCGATGCTCGTGACCTCAACCTCGATCGTCACCGTATGACCCACCCGGCTCCTTGCCCCCTCAACCGCGGGACGAATCCCACCGGCCGCGAGCAAATGGTTGTCCTTGATCATCACCGCATCGAAAAGCCCGAAGCGATGATTGGTGCCGCCCCCCATCCGCACTGCGTACTTCTGCAGCACCCGCAAGCCTGGCAACGTCTTGCGGGTGTCGGCCACTCGGGCATTGGTCCCCGACACGGCCGCAACCAGGCGGGCGGTGGCAGTGGCGACGCCCGACATCATTCCCAGAAAATTGAGGGCGGTCCGCTCAGCCATCAGCAACGAACGGGAGGCGCCGGCCACTGTGATCAACTTGGCCCCCGACGGGACCCGGCCGCCATCGTTTTTCAACAGTCGCACTTCCGTCGCTGGATCAACGGTGAGAAACACCTGGCGGGCCACCTCCAAGCCGGCCAGAGTTCCTTCTTGACGAGCCACAACATGTCCGGCCGCCGTTGCATCCGAAGAGATGGCTCCCTCGCTCGAAATATCGCCGGCCGACCCGAGATCCTCGGCGAGGGCTCGGTCGATGATGTGCTGATACTGGCTCTGATGCATCAGTCGATCGAGATTGGCTCGACCAGGTTGCGGTTGGCTTGAAAAAGATCGGTTTCGGGGTAGTCGGCCCGATAGTGGCCGCCGCGCGATTCGGAGCGTCGCAGGGCCGCGGCGATGACCAACCGGGCAACATCGGCGGCCACCCGGCCGGCCAGGTTCGATCGCAGTTCATTGTCGAGCTCGAGCAGACGGTTGCGAGCGTCCCAAAGACCGGGACCGGTTCGCACCAAGCCCACCCGCTCCCACATCAGAGCCCTTACCTCTTCGATGCCCGTGCCTGTCAGGGGAAGGTCGAAGGCGGGACCGGATCGAAACTCGCTGATATCCGCCGGGAGTTCAAAGGACTGGGCCACATCATTGGCGACCAAGGCGCCAAAGACCAGGCCCTCCAGCAAGGAATTGGAGGCTAGGCGGTTGGCTCCGTGGACGCCGGTCGAGGCGACCTCACCAACCGCCCACAGCCCGGCGATAGAGGTGCGTCCGTTGGTGTCGGCGTCGATTCCTCCCATGTAGTAGTGAGCGGCGGGCGACACCGGCAGCAGGTCCGTCCGGGGGTCGAGGCCGGAGTCCTGGGCGAGCCGGAAGACCGTTGGGAAGCGATCGGCGAAGTTGTCGATCGCCCGCGCATCGAGGAAGGCGCCTAGGCCTCGGTCCAATTGCCAAAAGATGGCCCGGGCCACGACATCGCGAGGAGCCAGCTCCGCATCGGGGTGGTAAGGAATCATGAAGCGACCCCCTTCGGAGTCGACCAGTTGTGCCCCTTCACCCCGCAGGGCCTCCGTGAGAAGCGGCATCGGGTCGAGGCCGCAGTCCAGCGCGGTTGGGTGGAACTGAACGAATTCGAGGTCGGCGAGCCGGACCCCGACGCGGGCGGCCATCGCCAAGCCGTCGCCGGTCACGCCGGGAGGGTTGGTGGTGTGCGAGTAGAGCCGGCCGATCCCGCCGGTGGCGAGAATCACTGCCGGTGATTCGATGATTTCACGCTCTCCGTGCGGATCGGCGACCACGATCCCCACAACCCGCTGTCCGACACGCACCAAGTCGAGGGCGCGCCAACCTTCCAGGGTCTCGATCGCCGGCTGTCCGAGAACGGCCTCGGTGAGAGTGCGCATGACCTCGTAGCCGGTTCGGTCTCCCTCGGCGTGGATGATTCGGCGCCGCTGGTGGCCTGCCTCGCGGCCCAGGGCGATGTCACCGGTAGGCGCGGTGTCGAAGCGCGCTCCCAGCTCCTGCAGCCGATCAATCGCGGCCCGGCCGCCTTCGGTGAGGATGTCGACCGCATCTCGCACGGCAATCCCGCCGGAAACGGCCATCGTGTCGCGAGCATGCAGGTCCGGCCGATCGTCGCCCCCCACGGCGGCGGCGATACCGCCCTGAGCCCACCAGGTCGAGCCGAGCGTGCCGGCGGAGACCACGATCGACTCGTGGAGCCCGAGCGCGGTCGAAAGCCCCGCGACTCCGGAGCCAATGACGATGGGCACTTTGACCCGCCGAATCATGCGCTGTTCAAATTCGCTTGACTTCGAGCATTCGCTCGACCGCTCGCCGAGCCCGCTCCATCACGTCGGGATGGATCTCGACGCGGAACTGCATCTTCTCGAGCGAGGTCCGAATGTTGTCGAGAGTGATCCGCTTCATGTGCGGGCAAAGGTTGCAGGGCCGAATGAAATCCGTCTCCGGGGCATAGGC
>JBPCQV010000189.1:0-8390 GCA_050997725.1 Acidimicrobiia bacterium | reverse complement strand
CGCCTGGCAACGATCATGTCGGGGGTAAGGCCCCCTGAGCTGAAGTCCAAAGAGCGAGCCGAGATCACCGAGAAAGTCGACGCGGCCATCGCTGCCGCGGGCGAGGATCCTTCGGAGACTGTCAAGGCCTTAAACAAGGCTGCAGAGTTGATCGTCACGGAATTGGATCGCACCTCGGAGGCAGAGGCGCTTGCGGCTCTGGCCGAACTGGCCAGGGCACTAGGGCTCGACACTTGACGGCCCGTCTTTGCCGGGCGCTGGGCGTCGATCTGCTCACGTTCCGTCGGAGCTAAAGGGTTTCCGTGCCGCCATCCGCACCACCCGGGCTGAACGATCGGTCCAATCGGGCAGTGCTTCTTCGTCCTCGAATCGAATGGTCTCCAATGCTCGATATGCGGCGCGCAACTCGTCGGGATCGAGGTCGACGGGCCTTCGGTTGGTCGCGTCCCGATTCGAGCCAAAGCTTTCGATTACCAATAGACCACCTGGTGCCAGCGAGTCGACGATCCGGTTGGCGAACACGACATCGGCGACCGGGACCAGCGCATAGGTCAGAACGATCAGATCCCATTGCTCCGAGCCGAGCTCAAACTCCTCGATCCCGACCTGACGAGCGTCGATCGTCACTCCGGCCCGGTTCGCCCCTGCTTCTGCAACGGCGATGCCTTGGGGTGATACGTCGATGCCGGTGACGTGCCAGCCGATCGTGGCGAGAAAAACCGAGTTGCGCCCTTGACCCATGGCGATGTCGAGCGCCCGGCCAGAACGCTCCGAAGCCACGATCTCGGACAGAAGCTCGTTGGGAGCCTGATTGAAATTGGGCGCATCTGAGGCGTAGATGCGGTCGAACATGGGGCCGATCCAGTCCTGGCGTTCGTTGGTGAGGCGCAGGACACGCGCCCGGTCGGCTCCGGCCTCCTCCTCGGTTCGTCCTGCGGAACGCAGCTGCTCCTCGAAGCCGACGAACAGCTCGAGCGGTGACGCGGCATTCGGAGCCTCGGGGATGAAACCCAAGAACTCCGACCACAGCTCGTCGTCAGTCGGTTGCGAGGAGCTCCTCTTGATCATGCCTCTCCATCTCGGCCCGCGCGACCGCCGGAACGTCGTCGAGGCTGAGAGCGGCGTCCGGGATAAAAGTCCGCGTGGGCTTTTGCGCGGTGAAGAGCCACGCCGTAAGGCCGGGCAGCAACGCCAGCCCGATCACCACCAAGATCATGACACAGCGGCGCACCTTGCCTCCTCGCCCGATTGGTCCGTCGCCGCACACTACTTCTGGGAAAGGCAGGGAGCGCCAGACGTATCCTTCTTCAATGAGCCGCTGGCTTTTCTTCTTAATGGTTGTGGCGTGCGCGCCACCGGCGGCGACTACCCCGACCACGCTGACACCATCGACTTCTCGCGAGGTCAACACCACACCGGCGATCACAACATCGGGAGCGACGATCACGACAGCTTTCACCGCTTCCGGACTTCCATTCATAGTCAGCCCAGCGGGGCTCATTGGCTATTTCGATGGGGCCCATTGGGTGTCGAGCAGCCTTGAGAGTCCGGTCGAAGGAGGCGAGGCCTATCAGGTAATCGATCTCGACGGCATCGTCGGAGAGAGTGCGGGCGGCGACGTGGTGCTTTGCGAGCCGGCCGGAACTCCTCTCATTGAGCTCAATCCGCCGCTGCTTGTCACCCACGAAGGACCCGGCGAGATCGCGGTTGCCGGCGCGAGTTGGAATCTCACGCCGAGAGCAGTCGAGACGGGGAGCGAGGCTCCGTCGGATCTGATCGCCGAAGGTGTCGCCTTCATCGAAGACCGTGGCCTATCCGACCCAGAACCCAACGTGGCGCAGTACCTCACGTTTGACCTCGAGGGAGATGGCTCCAATGAGGAGGCTCTGGTCCTCAACCGGCTCCCAGAGGGCCTGATCGGCAACGCCGACTCCTACAGCCTGGTGATCCTGCAGAAGCAACTCGACGTCGAACCGGCGACGTTGATCGTCGCCTACTCCCAGGGAGTGGCGGACAATGCCTATGTCGTCTCGTATTTCGTTTCGGCGATTGCTGACCTCAGCGGGGACGGGAAGATGGAGCTGGTCCTCGACAGCCATTACTACGAGGGCAACGGAACATCCGTCCACGAGTACATCGACGACGATATTGGTCTGCTCGAAGTGCTCGCCAGCGGTTGCGGGGCGTAGCTCTGCCCACTTTGCTCAAGGAGCTGGTATCGACTTCGGTCGAGGTGACGAAGACCAGCTCGCGAAAAGCCAAGACCGCGCTGTTTGCCAAACTTCTTCGTCAACTCGAGACCGGTGAAGTGGCCACCGCGGTCGGGCTACTGATCGGACAGCCGCGTCAACGTCGGTTGGGCGTCGGGTTTGTCTCAGTCTTCAACCTCGACATTGAGCCTGCCACGCACCCCACGCTCACCATCGAGGAGGTCGACGCAGCGTTCTCTGCGTTGCAACGGGCCGGTGGAACTGGCTCACAAAAATCACGCAACGATCTGCTCACGGGCCTGATGAAGCGGGCCACGTCCGCTGAGCAAGCGTTCCTCCGTCAGGTCCTCACCGGCGAGGTGCGGCAAGGGGCGCTCGGCGGCGTCCTCACCGAGGCAGTCGCGCTTGGCTTCGAGGTTCAACCAGCCGTCGTGAGACGGGCGTCGATGCTCAGAGGTGATCTCGGACAGGTCGCCGAAGTTGCTGCAGTTGAGGGCGTTGCCGGTCTGGAGTCGATCGGCCTTCGAGTCCTCACCCCCATCCAGCCGATGCTGGCTTCGCCGGGGGCCGCGCTCCCCGAAATCTTCTCTGAGGCCACCTCGATCGAATGGAAGCTCGATGGCGCCCGCGTTCAGGTGCATCGCCTAAATGACGAGGTCGCGATCTTCACCCGCAACCTCAACAACATCACCGAGCGGATGAGCGAGGTCGTCGAGGCCGCGCGGTCCTTCAAAGCCAAAGCCTTTGTTCTCGACGGGGAGGCGATGGCTCTGCGCGACGACGGCACTCCGCAGCCATTTCAAGAAACGATGAGCAGGTTCGGCACCGAGGAACGGGTATTCGCCGAGGTGCCGGTGTTGGGGTTCTTCTTCGATCTTCTTCATCTCGACGGCGTCGATCTCATCGATGAGCCTTTATGGCGACGTCAGGAGTTGCTCGACTCGCTCTTGCCTCGTGCGCAACTCATTCCTCGGATGACGACCAGCGACGCCGCCGAAGCTGCGGCTTTTGCGCAGGGGGCTTTGGCCGCCGGGCACGAAGGGGTGATGGTCAAGGATCCCGAGTCTCGCTACGAAGCAGGGCGCAGGGGAAAGTCGTGGCTCAAGGTGAAACCGGTGCACACCTATGACCTGGTCGTACTGGCCGCGGAATGGGGTCACGGTCGCCGGTCGGGTTATCTCTCCAACATTCACCTTGGCGCTCGAGATCCGGCCACTGGTGAGTTCGTCATGGTGGGAAAGACCTTCAAGGGGATGACCGATGAAATGCTGGCTTGGCAAACCGAGCAATTTCCCACCCTCGAAACACATCGCGATCGCTGGGCGGTCTATCTGCGACCCGAGCAGGTCGTAGAGATCGCCCTTGACGGGGTGCAGGCGAGCACCCGATATCCGGGCGGAGTCGCATTGCGGTTTGCCCGGGTCAAGCGCTATCGCTTCGACAAGTCGCCAGCTGAAGCAGACACCATCCAGGCGTTGCAAGCCCTGCTCCCACGTTCCCCTGTTCGATAGCGTTATCACGGGGCTCCGATCCCTCTCCCCTGGCGGAAGCCGGGGGAGTCCCCGAGCGCAGCGAGGGGGAGGGGGCGCCAGAAACCAGACCCCTTCCTGGATAGCACTTAAAGCGATATGTTGCGCCCATGGGCACATACTTCACAGCAGGCAGTTTGAAGTTCTTGCGAGCGCTCGCCGCCAACAATGAACGCGACTGGTTCCAATCCAACAAAGAGCGCTACCTCAACCAGGTACAGGAGCCGGCCCTTCAGTTGATTGCCGACTTTGCCCCGCGCCTCGCCAAGATCTCCGAGCATTTTGTCGCCGATCCGCGTTCACAAGGAGGATCGCTGTTTCGCATCTATCGCGATACAAGGTTCTCCAAGGACAAGACCCCCTACAAAACCCACGTCGCGATGCGATTTGGCCACGAAGCGGGCGGCGACGTCCATGCGCCGGGTTTCTACCTTCATATCGAGCCCGCAAACTCTTATGTCGGGGTGGGATTGTGGCGACCAGAAGCGGCATCGGCTCGCAGCATCCGCCAATCGATCGTCGATAACCCGGACCAGTGGAAAAAGGCGGCTCATGCGAAAGCCTTCGCATCGACCTTTGTGAGCGATGGTGAGTCGCTAGCGCGACCGCCCCAAGGCTTCCCCGCCGACCACCCGCTAATCGACGACCTCAAACGAAAAGACTTCATCGGTGGTGCCCGGCTCACCGATCGGCAAGTGACAGGCGACTCGCTGCTCGCTGACTTCACCAAGATGTGCAAGACCGCTTCACCGTTCATGCGGTACCTCACCGAAGCCATCGGCCTGCCCTACTAGCGCGGTCACGTTCAGAGTGGAGAAACCCGACGGCCTGGTTGGCTTTGCCGCGACGAACCGAAAAGCGATGAACGATGCCGAAACCCGAGTCTGGGTGCGGATTCGCCGCCGGCAACTAGGGGTCAAGTTTCGACGGCAGGTAGTCATCGGGCCGTACATCGCAGACTTCGCCTGCATTGCTCTCAAGCTGGTGATCGAAATAGACGGCGGCCAGCACTTTGAGAACACATACGATGCCGCACGGGACGAGTATCTCCGTCTTCATGGCTGGACCGTGATTCGGATCGAGTCGGCTGACGTGGTGGGCGATCCGGAACGTCGGTGGACGTGATACGTCGAGCGGTAGTCGCGCTGGGCGGGAGAATCCCCTGACGAGGGGGACCCGTGGTGACGGTTTCGGACTGCGCCCCCTCCCCCTCGCTGCGCTCGGGTCCTCCCCCAGCTTCCGCCAGGGGAGAGGGATCCTTTCGGGGTCCCCCGGCTTCCGCCAGGGGAGAGGGATCCGATCCACTCTATCCCCCGCCGGTAGGCGGGGGAGTGGCCGCCGACGAAGGAGGAGGACGAGGGGGCCCCGTCTCTCCCCCAAAGGAAGTTGGGGGAGTGGCCGCCGATGAAGGAGGCGGACGAGGGGGCCCGTAGTAACGGTCTAAGTGTGCGCCCTCCACCTCGCTGCGCTCGGGTACTCCCCCGGCTCCCGCCAGGGGAGAGGGATCCCAGCTAACGGGGCGCGGCGGCCAGTTTGACGATCGTGCCGGAGCGGGCGGGAAGGCGCAGTGCGTCGCCGTAGATCGTGGCTTCGCCGAAGAGCACCTTTTGCAAACCGGTTACGCGCAGACTGGTCTTGCGGCCCCGGTTGATGAAGATGCCAGCTCGCCCAGCTCCACGGCCGCGGGCAAAGGCGAGCACATTCGCGCTCGAAGGAAGCGGCCGCCATTCACCGGTCACGAGAGCGGGAACCTTCTTTCGCAAGGCGGTCAGGCTCGCGACAAGCTGGAACGTCTCATGACTCTCCGGATCGCTCGACCAATCGAAGGCACCCCTCGAACCCGGATCGTCGTCGCCGCTCATCTCGATCTCGTCCCCGTAATAAAGCCCCGGCGCCCCGGGGAAGGTCAACTGCAGGAACACGGCCAACTGCAACCGCCATGCCTCGTCTCCGGCAACAGTGAGGAAGCGAGCCGTGTCGTGGCTGCCAATGAGGTTTTGATTCGCGAGGGTGACGGGCCAGGGATACTGCGCCCAGAGACGGGCAAAGCCGTCACTGGCCTCGACTCCGTCGATCAGCTCGGTCGCCAGGAATTTGATTGCCAGGTCGCGGAACGTGTAGTTCATGGTGGCGTCGAACTGGTCCCCCTGCAGCCACGCAGTGGCATCGCCAACGAACTCACCGATGAGGTAGGCATCGGCCTTCGCCGCCCGAGCAGTTCGCCGAAAGTCGGGCCAGAAGTCGGAGTCGACATATCGGGCTACATCCATCCTCCAGCCGTCGACGCCGGGCTCGGTCAGCCAGCGCTGTGCGACCTCGAGCATGTAGGCCCGAGCCTCGGGGTTCGCCAAGTTGACGCGAGGCATCGTTGCGACCCCGTACCAAGCGTCGTAGGTGGGCTCGACGGCCGGCCCCTCGCCTTCGACATAATCGAGCTCGATTCCTGCCTGCGCGGCCCAGACCGGGAGCCATTCCCTTCGCCAGGCCCGCAGCGGTTCCCGGACCTTGATCCTGATCGGCCACTCGTTGATCGTGAACCAATCCAGATACCTAGAACCCTGCCCCTTCTCCACCAGATCTTGGAAAGCGAAGAAACGCGGATGGCAATGATTGAAGGAAGCATCGAGTATCACCCGGAGGCCTCGTTCGTGGGCGGCGTCGACGAGATCGTTGAGGGCGCCGTTTCCCCCTAGGTGCGGGTCGACCTGGTGATAGTCGACGGTGTCATAGCGATGGGTGGAGGGCGAAGTGAAGACGGGGTTGAGGTAGATCACCTCGATACCGAGACGCTTTAGATAGTCGAGCCGTCCGCGGACTCCGATCAGGTCTCCGCCCTGAAAGCCTCGGGCAGTTGCAGGAGAACCCCACGGCTCGCTGTCGACAGGATCATTGGCTGGGTCGCCGTTGGCGAAGCGGTCGGGAAAGATCTGATAGATGACCGCACCACGCACCCACGCCGGCACGTCGAGGGGCGAAAGGTCGGGCACCAACCACCGATCGAGTCGCTCGACGGCATTGGTGATTCCGGCCGGGACGTAATAAACCGCCTTGCCGGCTGTTGTCCGAAAGGCGAGGCTGAACCTGTCGCCGGGAGCCATTGACGCGAACCCTTCCCAGAACGTGAAGCGGCTGGTTGCTGCCACGACGTCCATCGGATAACCAATGATTTTCTCGGCTTGGCGTGCGACAACGGTGGCGTCGGCGAGCCCGGGCTCCGTCCAAACTCTAAGGCGATAACGCCCATCCGGCTCGCGATCGAGGAAAGCGCGTCGGCCGGCGTCGAACCGGATATCGCGGGGCGCAACGTCGCCGGGAAGGCCATAGACCGCAAGGTCGTCGCGAAAGCGGCGGGTTGGCAAGCGGACTAGTTGGGGCTCTCGAGCCAGCCGGTCACCCGGTCAAGCAGGTAGACCGAAACCGCTTTGGCACGATCGAGCTCGTCACAAAGTTGCTCACGGGCCATGAGAACGTCGACCAGCGAGACCTGGCATTTCCCGACCACCAGGAGGGTCCGCATCGAGGGATCGGTAAGCGAAGCCATCGACTCGATTGTTTCGTTCGCGGAAACCGTGATCGGCACCTCGACCCCACCGAGCCCGGCAAGATCGGTGCTCACCACCAAGAGGTCGGGTGGAACCCGCAGGCTGGGGAGCTGCCAGTTGAAGTAGAGGTCGAGGCGATAAAGATCCTCGGGCTCTTCCCATTCGTCGTCCATCTCGTCGAGCCGATCTTGAAGCGAAAGCACAACCCGGGGGTCGACATCGAGGCTGAGGTGAAGGTCGAGTGGCCCGCCGCAAGCGTCCTCAGGGTGGACGTCGACCTCCCAACTCTGACGAAGCGAGTAGGTCTCCATGAAGTGGCGCTCGTCGTGAACGTGAAATCCATGCTCGATGGCGTGGTTCTTCAGATCGGCGACAAAGCCCGCGATGTCGATGGCCATGGGCGAGCAAGCCTAGAGAGCGCTGGCCTTTTGACCACTCGCGGGCGGACCTCCCCGGAGCTCGAGCTCCCGCAAAGCGGCGGCGCCGAGGAGGAACACTGCCGAAAGGGCGTAGACCAAGAGCAGGACCGCAGTCGCCGATCCGGCGATCCCGGTGGCACTGCCGCCATCCTCACGAATCACGAATAGCCCCACCGCCAAAGCGGCCAGAGCCATGGCGAGCACCGTCCCCCCCGCCACTGCAATGGTCAGCCTCCACTCCGGACGATGCTGGCTCAAATAGCGGAAACCGATCACAACCGAAACTAACAAGAAGGCAGCAGCTGCCCCGGCGACGACAATCGAACCGCTCATCGGAATCCAAGCCGCCATCGCCACCAAGACGGCAAAACCGAGCGCGAGCGCTATCACCGCGGCGACAGTGATCAGCCGCTGTTTGACCGCCCTGCGAATCCCCTCCGGGCGGACCAGGCCAAAGATCGACGCCATCGAGCCCTGCAGCTCGTTAAAGAGCCCGCTCCCTGCCCAAAGCAAAAACAAAGTGCCTGCAAGCCCGACGCCGCCTTGGCCCTGTGCGGTGGCGATGAAGTCCTGGATCGTCGCGGCCATCTCCGGACCGAGAAACTGACTCAAGTTCCGAGACAACAAGCCTTGAGCGGCGTCCTCGCCGAACACCATCCCCGCCCCTGAGACGACGACCACCAGCAATGG
>JBPCQV010000172.1:0-5589 GCA_050997725.1 Acidimicrobiia bacterium | reverse complement strand
GCCCGGCTCCAACCATCGCCACCGACATCGTTTGCGAGAACACCCCTCCGTTGTACGGGTCCTGAGCCTCGACTTCTAGAGGGTTGCCCCTACCCATTCATTCCTGCGTAAAAAACCCCGTGATTAGGGGCGCCAAGTTACGCAGGAATGAATTGGGTTTACTCGCCGGTGAACCGTGGGGCGCGTTTCTCGAGGAAGGCGGCGACTCCTTCGGCGGCGTCCTCGCTCGTCAAGCAGATCGCTTGCGACTGGCCTTCATCGTTCAGAGCTTGGGCAAAGCTCACCCCGAAGGCGCGGTTCAAGCTTTGCTTGGCAAACATTTGGGCCACCGGCGCCCCCGCGGCCAGTGCGGCGGTCAGTTCGTCGACTCGGTTGGCGAGGTTTTCAAGTTCGACTACTTCCAGCACGAGCCCAATCGCGGACGCTTCGGCGGCCTCGACCATGCGGCCGGTGAGCGCCAGCTCCTTGGCGCGTTGCAGTCCGACAAGGCGAGGCAGGAGCCAGCTTCCTCCAAAGTCGACCGTGAGCCCGCGCTTGACGAAGATCTCGGTGAAACGAGCACGGGACGTGGCGATCACCAGGTCGCAACCCAGCGCGAGATTCATCCCGGCGCCGGCCGCCACGCCATCGACGACAGCGAGAGTTGGTTTGGTGAGGCGATTGAGGGCGGTCGCTGCCTCCCCCACCACCTTCATGCGCCGACGAGCAGCGACGACATTGCGCTCGACGCGTTCGGGGTCGAGATCGGCGCCTGAGCAGAACGCTCCGCCGGCTCCGGTGATGACCAAGACCCGCTGCGCGGATTCTTCAAACGCCATGAAGGCCTCTCGCAGCTCGGGCCAGCCATCGGGAGGGATGGCATTCTTGCGCTCGGGTCGATTGAGGGTGATCGTCCGCACCGGGCCTCGGTCTTCGATGAGTAACCAAGTCATCAAAAGGGACGGTAGCTGTCGACCGTTAACGTCCTCTCGATGGGGTTCAACCCTTTTCGGCCCGCTCGCAAGGACGCTTTCGACCTGGTCCTAGTCGCGGCCACCGTCGTCCTCGTGATCGGACTGCTGGCATGGGCGATCTGGGGGTAACAGCCAGCGCGGTCCAGGCCCACAACGCCCGCAAGCATTACATCTGCCCGGGGTGTCACGGCACGATTCCTCCCGGGACATTTCATGTCGTCGTTGTGCCTGACGACGAGCCCGACCTCCGACGTCATTGGCATCAGGGCTGCTGGCACAAGGAAACCCGCCGCCTGCTCGGCAAGTCCTGATCAGGCATCGCGGAAACGAAGACCAGCCCAAGCAAGCAACGCCGCTCCGACGGCCCAGGCGATCACTGTTAAAAGGGCGGTGCGGAACGGAGGCAGCTCCCCAAAAATCGGACCGAAACCGCCGGCGTCAAGCTCGCCGAGGATGGCGCTTGTGGCCAGCGACAGGGACACCGGACGCCACCCCGACCAGAGCACCAGAAGCCCCTCGATGAAGCTAAAAGCGATCGCCGCTCCGATTGCCGGTCCCACCGACCGCAACCAGGCGGAAAAAGCCATACCAAGTCCCACCCACGTCAACTGAACCAGCAACGCCTTCCAAGCCACGCCCAACCACTCTTCCACCGTTGGCGTCCCGCTCCCGGTCGCAAAGAAATAGGCTGCCACCGAGAACAGCGTGACAGCAAAGATCGTGGCCAGCCATGCCGAGATCGTCGATGTGAACAACCGGGCGATCAGATGCTGGCCCCGGCGGCTGTTGCGCGTCAGAGCCGTTGCCCAAGCGGAGGTGGCGAGCTCGCCCGCCAAGGCCATCGCGGAGAGGATCAAGGGGAACCAGGTTTGGCCGAGCACTTGGGCCGCCCCGAAGATGTAGATCTCGGGCTTGGCGATGGTCGGGAAACCTTCGTCCACGACCCGGGGCAAGAAGAAGAAAATTCCGGCCAAGAACGCAGTGAGAAGCATGAGGACGGCGGTGAGCACCCAAAAAGTCCGCCGCTTGAACGTCTTCGTGATCTCGGCTGCTATCAAGCCGATCATCGTTGGCCGATCATTCTTGGCCGATCATTGTTGGGTCAGCTCGAGAAAGAGCGACTCCAAGCGCCCTGTACGGCGGGCTAACTCCGCGGGATAGAGCCCGGCCGCGGCCAGCGCCTGCGATATCGCCTTCCCATCGTCGGAGGAGACAAGTATTCGTTGGTCCGTGACGGTGGCGACGATTCCGACCGCACTGAGAGCTGCGATGGCCGAATCTGGTTGGTCGATGTCGAGCAGATAGCCTGTGCGAGAAAGCAGCTCGTCGAGGCGGCCGCTCGTGATCAGCTTCCCTTTGTTGATCATCACCACGTGGTCGGCCATCGCCTCCACCTCGGCGAGGTTGTGCGATGAGACGACCACCGTCCGGCCTTCGGCGGCGATGCCGCGCAGGTTGGCCTTGATTTGCGCCTGACCGGCAGGGTCGAGGCCATCGAGCGGTTC
Organism: Acidimicrobiia bacterium; assembly: GCA_050997725.1. Taxonomy (GTDB): domain Bacteria; phylum Actinomycetota; class Acidimicrobiia; order Spongiisociales; family ZC4RG35; genus JACCTH01. The sequence continues at coordinate 3,131 of JBPCQV010000172.1, read as the reverse complement.
GTCGAGGATCAGCAGCTGCGGGTCGCCCAAGAGTGCCGCTGCCAACGCCAGTCGCTGTCGCATTCCTTTGGAGTAACCGTTGATCCGGCGCCCCCCGTCGGCCTCGAGGCCGACGAAACGCAGCAGCTCGTCGACTTTTTCCTTCCCCTTGCCGAGCGTGCGGGCCGCCACCTTGAGGTTATTGCGACCACTCAATCCCTTGATCAGCCCCGGCTCTTCGACAATCACCCCTAGCTGTTTGACAATACGAGGGAGGCTGGCGCCGACAGACAATCCCAGCACCTCCATCGTGCCCGCGTCGGGCTTCGTCAATCCGAGGATGGATCGGAAGGTGGTGGTTTTCCCGGCACCGTTGGGGCCAAGGAATCCCGTGACCTTTCCTGTCGGCACCGCAAACGAGAGCCCGTCGAGAGCGACGGTCTTTCGATAACGCTTGCGGAGACCGTCGACGACTATCGCATCCATCAGGGCGCGAAGGCTAACGGTCGACCTAGACGACCTCGGGCACCCAATGGAGATCGATCCCGCCGGCGTGGAAGCTGACCGAGATCAGATCGACCCTCCGACAGCGCGCGGCGCTGGCGAGCTTTTTGACCTGGATCGCCTTGGCCGGATCGAAGGCATCGATCGCCACAGCAGAAGTTTCATGAGTCCGACGTATTGACCTAACTTCCACCGCCGTCCTCCAACCGCCGGCCTTGACGATGAGGTCGATCTCCCCCACCCCGACCTTGACGTTTCGAGAAATGATCGTGATCTGCCGTCGAACCAGAAACGCGGTTGCATGGTCCTCGCCGAGCTGACCCAGCTCAGCCGTGGTCAAGCGCAAACACTCGGCCCATTGCATGGGTCGGTTCTAGTTGCCGGAGGTGACGAAAACCTATTTCCGGACGTCGACGGCACCGAAGCGATCGACCGGCCAAATGCGAAGCACCGCCTCCCCCAGAATGTGGTCCATAGGGATCGCGCCAAACCGGGTGCTGTCATAGCTGATCACACGGTTGTCACCCATGACGAAGACAGAGTCCGGGGCGACGATCACCGGACCGAAGTCGCGCAAGCTCCCCGATTCCAACAAGTAGGGCTCGGGCACCTCGGCGCCGTTGATGAACAGTTTGCCTTCGCGAATATGAATCTCGTCGCCCGGGAGACCGATGATGCGCTTGATGAGGTCGTCCGCCGATGCCGTGCGAATGCCGACCGACTCGACGATGTGCCGGAAGACGCTATCGAGAAAGGTCTCGTCGTCGAACTCTTGATTGAACGGCGAGACGAACACAACCAGATCGCCTCTTTGCGGTTCCCCGAACCGATAGCTCAGCTTGGACACCATCACCCGGTCATTGGGGAGGATGGTCGGAACCATCGAGTCGCTTGGGATATAGAACGGCTGGACGAGGAACGTTTTGATGACGACGGCGATCGAGACCGCGACCAAAACCAGGATCGCCAGCTCGAGCCAGAAGGGCCGATTGCTCTTGGGCTTGGCCGATCTCGCCGCGGCCGAGGGCGGACTCACCTCGTACCGGGTATCAGAAGTCAGTCCCGCTTCTCCTTGATCCGGGCCGACTTGCCGACGCGGTCGCGGAGGTAATAAAGCTTCGAGCGCCGTACGTCGCCGCGCCGGGTCACTTCGACCTTCTGGATGATCGGCGCGTTGATCGGGAACACCCGCTCCACCCCGACTCCAAAGCTCAGCTTGCGAACAGTGAAGGTGGCGTCGAGGCCGCTGCCGTTCTTGGCGATGACGACGCCCTCGAACACCTGGGCACGCTCGCGGTTGCCTTCCACCACCCGGACATGGACCTTGACCGTGTCACCGGGACGAAATTGAGGGATATCGTCGCGCGCGTAGGCGCGTTTGATGATGTCGAGCTTGTTCATCGAGATTCCTTGCAGGACCGATCGGCCGGGGAAAAACGCATGTTATCAGGGACGGTCAATTGCGGAGTCGCCCCCGAGGAGATCGGGGCGGCGTTCCGCCGTTCGTCGCCGGCGCTGATCAGCCCGCCACCTTTCGATGCGGGCATGGTCGCCGGATAGAAGCACCTCGGGCACCTCCCATCCCTTGTACGACGACGGCCGCGTGTATTGCGGTTCTTCGAGAAGCCCGTCACGAAACGATTCCGATTCGATCGACTCCGCATTTCCCACCACTCCGGGAAGCAGCCTTCCGACTCCCTCGATGATCGCAGCCGCCGCCGCCTCCCCCCCGGCGAGAACGAAATCGCCCAACGACACTTCCTCGTCGACGAGATGCTGAGCGACGCGCTCGTCAATTCCTTCATACCTGCCACAGATCAGCACCAGCTCGTCCATTCCCGACCAACGCTGCAGATCGTCCTGGCGGAGACGGGCCCCTGCGGGAGTCAACAAGACTCGACGCCCGGACAGCGTGCGGTCGCCAAGGGCTCGATCAACGGGCTCGATCATCATCACCATGCCCGGGCCGCCGCCGAAAGGGGCGTCATCTACCTGCCGATGAGCTCCCTTCCCGTGCTGGCGCAGGTCGATGAGCTCGATTCGTAAGGACTCCGATTCGATGGCTCGGGCGACGATTGAGACGCCGAGCAGGCTGGCGAAGAACTCCGGGAAGATGGTGACGATACGGATCAGCACTCACGACTCCCGAACGTCCTTGGGGAGGCCGAGGATCCGCTCGGCAATGATGTTGCGCTGGATTTGATCCGTCCCACCGCCGATTCGCAGGCCAGGAGTTCCAAGGAACGCTTCCTGCCAGTCGCCATTGTCGGGCGCGTCGTCTCCGGCCAGAAGCCCGGCAGGCCCCAGCAACTCGATCGACTGCTCGTAGATGTCAGAGAGCAACAGAGTCGCCACCAGCTTTCCCAACGAGCCTTCCGGTCCTGGGACCTTTCCCTGAGAAAGGGCGGTCATCATTCGCAACTGCGTATATCCGAGAGCCTTGCCGGCTACGAATGACTGCATGAATCGGTCGCGCTGCCTGCGGTCATCCGGAGCGCGTTCGGCGAGGAGGCCGATGAAGGCATCGGCAACGGACGCGCCGACGGCCACCACCGAGGTGCGCTCGAACATGAAGGTGGTGATGACCACCCGCCAGCCGTCACCGATCTCGCCGACCCGATCGGTGTCGGGCACTCGCACGTCGGACA
>JBPCQV010000101.1:0-11563 GCA_050997725.1 Acidimicrobiia bacterium | reverse complement strand
CCCCGGCTTCCGCCAGGGGAGAGGCGAACTACGCGCTCAGTCCCCCGCCGTCCGCCAGGGGAGAGGCGAACCACGCGCTCAGTGCCCCGGCTTGCGCCAGGGGAGAGGCGAACCACGCGCTCACTACCCCGGCTTCCGCCAGGGGAGAGGCGAACTACGCGCTCAGTCCCCCGCCGTCCGCCAGGGGAGAGGCGAACCACGCGCTCAGTGCCCCGGCTTGCGCCAGGGGAGGCGAAACTATTCGAGGCGGGCGGATTCGAGAGTTGACCAAAAGTCATCGCCGGTTCCGATGTATTTCGCGCCGGCAGGCCGGTGATCCCAGGCAGTGACCGTTCCGGTGGCGTTGGCAGCTGCCACCACTCGCCGGCGCGCCTGGCTCGACAGCACCTGCTCGCCCAACTTGGCGAGATCCCACTTCGACTCGATCATCCCACCCATGCGCGCCATGACCTCGGCTGCTTCCGGACGGTGGGCCAGATTGACGGTCTCGAGCGGGTCGGCGTCGAGGTCGTAGAGAAGGTCGGGATCACCAGGACAGCGGATCAGCTTGAACCTGCCGTCGACCAGCATGACCATCGGCGCCCGCACCCCTTCGGCGAGATACTCCATCGCCACCGGGCCATGGCCATTGCCACCTTCGAGCAACGGCACTAGCGATTCACCGTCAAGCTTGGTCACCCCCGGCCCTGCGCCGCTGAGCTCGAGCAGAGTCGGAAGCAGGTCGAGCGTTGAGACAGGCGTTGTCACCATCCGCGAGCCGAAGCGGGTTGGGTTCCAGATGATGAGCGGCACCCCGGCCGAACCCTCAAACGGCGCCATCTTGTACCAAAGGCCGCGCTCGCCCAGCATCTCGCCGTGGTCGGAAGTGAAGATGACGACGGTGTTCTCGGTCAGCTCGAGACGTTCGAGGATCGCGAGAAGCTGGCCGACGAGGTCGTCGATGAAAGAGACGGCGCCGTAGTACCCCCGACGCGCCGCCCGGATCTCCTCGGGGCTAGGAATCCGGCGATCGGCCTCGATCATCTCTCGCAGCCTCCGCGTGTGAGGGTCGGGGTCGGACAGCGGCCCAACAATCGGATCGTCGATCTGAACTCCCTCATACCGCTCCCAATAACGGGCCGGAACCTCGAAGGGGTCGTGGGGGAAGGTGAACGAAGCGACAAGGAAGAAGGGTCTTTTGTCGCGAGCGGCGTCTGCCAGCGCCCGACCGGCCGCGTGCCCGGTCTCTTGGTCGAAGTCGATCTGGAGGGCGGCCTTCACCGGACCGGCGCGAAAGACACTCGACATGTCGTGGTACCACGGGGAGCGCTCGTCGGTGGTCCAGTCCGGGATCCAATCGAAGCCGGCTGGATAGACGTCGCTGGTGGGTCGGAACTCGAAGCCGTGGAGTTGGTCGGGACCGATGAAATGCATCTTGCCGGCGAGCTCGGTCCGATAGCCGGCCCGCCGCAGATAATGGGCGATGGTGGGCACAGACGAGGGGAAATCTCCGGCGTTGTCGTACGCCCCGTTCCCCGAGGGAAGTAGGCCGGTCATCATCGCTGCCCGCGAGGGAACGCAAAGTGGCGACGGGCAGTAGGCGCGCTCGAAGGTCACACCTTCCTCGCCCAGCCTCCGCAGAGTCAGCGCATCCACGATCTCGTAACGCGCCGACGGCATGGCGGCACGAGTCATCTGGTCGCACTGGATGAGCAGCACGTTTGGTCGGTCCACTGATTCTCCTGATTCTGACAACGTCTCTCCGGATGCGAGCGCGCGTATCCTCGCGGCTGTGGACCGCCCGGTGATCGATTCTCGACTCGAAAGCGTTGCCGCCGTCTTCGAGCAGGTCCTGGCGGAGGGAGGGGGCGGGGCGTTCGCGGCCTACATCGATGGCGTTTTGGCGCTCGACTTGTGGGGTGGGGAGCTTCCCGAAGGCCGTCCATGGGAGGAGACGACGCCGTGTCTGATCTTCTCCGGCACGAAAGGTCTGGTGGCCGCCTCCATGCTGATGCTGATCGAGCGTCACACGTTCTCGCTCGACACCCGAGTGGCCGAGATTTGGTCCGAGTTCGCCGCCGCGGGAAAGGACCAGGTCACCATTGCTCAAGTCCTCAGCCACACCGCGGGGCTTCCCGGAATCGAAGCCGCCTTCGGCGATCTCACTAATCAAAAGGAGATCGCCGACCGCATCGCCGCCGCGCCGCTGCTGACGCCGGCCGGCGCTGTGACCTACCACGCCCTCACTTTCGGGACGATCTGTGACGCCATCATCCGGCGAGTCGACGGCCGCACGACCGGTCGCTTCGTCGCCGAAGAGATCGCCGCTCCGCTCTCGCTGGAGGCGTGGATCGGCGCGCCCGAGGAAGTGGCCGAACGAGCCGCAGTCCCCTTCCGGGCGCCAGACTTCGAGTTAGCCGCGCATCTTGCCTCCGCCCCCGATCCGCGGCTGGCTTTTGCCTATGGGCAGCTCGCCACCGATTGGTCGAGCCTGCTGACCGGAGAGATTCCTTCCGCTAATGCAGTGGCAACCGCGCGAGCGATGGCTCGCTTTTATGCAGCACTGATCGGCGAGGTCGAGGGGATCCGACTGCTCGCCTCCGATCACCGTGCCCGGACCGAGTTGGCCGCGGGACTTGACGTTCTCTCTGGTCGCCCGCTCCGTTTCTCTGCCGGCTTCGAGCTCGCTGGCACGCCCTCGTTCCTCGGCCCAGTTCCCGACGTCTACGGCTTCACGGGCTCGGGCGGCTCCACTCACGGCGCGTGGCCCTCGCTGCGCACCACCTTCTCCTATTGCATGACCGTGATGCGTCCCGAGCATCGCGACACCCGAGCGGCAAGGTTGTTAACGGCCCTCGCCGAGGCGGTCGGATGAGCCTGGCGATGGCGGCAGTGTGCCGGCGGCATGGACAGCCACTCGAGATCGAAACCGTCGAAGTCGCCCCACCCGAGGATGATGAAATTGCGATCGACATCGGCGTCGTTTCGATTTGCCATTCCGATATCAGCTACGCCGCCGGGGATTGGGGTGGTCCAACCCCGGCCATCGATGGACATGAGGCCGCCGGCGTGATCTCCGCCACCGGCCAAGGGGTCGGCGACCTCGCCTCGGGCCAGCGGGTGGCCATCAGTTTGATTCGCTCTTGCGGCCGGTGTTATCACTGCCAGCGAGCCGAGGATTACCTTTGCGTCGGCGACTTCCCCGACGGCACCCCCTTTCGCGGGATGGACAACGAGCCGATCGTCCGTGGTCTTCGCACCGGCGCCTTTTCGTCGCGGACAGTCGTGCATCGCTCCCAGGTGGTCCCCATCCCCGACGCCTTACCCCTCGAAGTGGCGGCCATGCTGGGCTGTAGCGTGCTCACCGGGTTTGGGGCTGTCACCAACACTGCTCGCGTGCCGGCCGGCGCCACCGTCACCGTCCTCGGCGCGGGCGGGGTGGGCATCAATGCAATTTAGGCGGCCAGGTGGAGCGGAGCCCGCCAGATCATCGCCGTCGATCCTGCCCTCCCCAAGCTTGATCTGTCCCGAACCTTCGGCGCCACCGAAACTGTTGACCCTCTCAACGACGACCCGGTCGACCGGGTGAGATCGCTCACCGATGGAATCGGTTCCGACTTTGTGTTCGTCACCGTGGGAGTGGCTGGCGTGGTCGAGCTGGCATTGCGGATGGCTCGGCGCGGGGGAACGGTGGTCGCCGTGGGCATGCCTCCCACCGGAGTGATGACCGGCTTTGAGACTGCCGAGTTCGCCGACGCCTCGTTGCGGATCATTGGCTCGAAGATGGGATCGTCGCGCTTGTCGGCCGACATTGGAAAGTTGGTCGCTCTCTACTTGGCCGGTGATCTACAGCTCGACCAGATGATCACGGGCACCTATCCATTGGAGAAGATCAACGAGGCGATTGCTGAGGCAAGCCGCGCGATTCGAAACCTCATCACCTTCACCGCATGAAGCTCGCTCGGCTCGAGACCTACACCACACCCGAGGTGGGGTTGGTGTGCGCGCACACCGAGTCAGGCGAATTTGGGTGGGGCCAGCTCTCGCCGTATAACGCTGATATCAGCGCCGCCGTCTTTCATCGCCAAGTGGCGCCTTGGGTCTTGGGTCGGTCTGTTGACGATCTCGATGCACTCTTCGACCGAGTCGTGGAAGCAGAGTTCAAGTTCCCCGGCTCCTATCTCCGCCGCGCATTCGCCGGGCTGGACACGGCGGTGTGGGACCTGCGGGGCCGGGTCGCCGGGAAGCCGGTGGCCGAGTTGCTTGGCGGCGGGCTGCGGTCGCTTGGGGTTTACGCCTCGAGCATGCGACGTGATATCACTCCGGTCGAAGAAGGCCGGCGGCTCGCTCAACTCCAACAAGACCAGGGCTTTCGAGCGGTCAAGATACGGGTGGGGAAAGAGAACGGTCACGATGTCGACGAATGGCCCGGGCGAACCGAGGAGATGCTGGCGGCGATTCCGGGAGCTCTCGATCCGGGCACCCGTCTGATGGTCGACGCCAATTGCGGATACTCCCCAGCCAAGGCGATCGAGCTCGGCCGCCGTCTCGAACAAAACGGCTTCGTTCATTTCGAAGAGCCGTGCTCATATTGGGAGTACGAGCAGACGGCCGAGGTGCGCGCCGCGCTGGACGGCTCGGCGGTGGAGGTGGCCGGTGGCGAGCAGGACTGGGACCTAGCAACCTGGCGCCGACTCTTCGACCAACATGTCTTCGACGTTGTTCAACCCGATCTTCTCTACCTGGGCGGTCTCGCCGCCACCAGTCGGGTCGCCACCCTCGCGCAGTCAGCGCATATTCCCGTTCTGATGCATTCGGCCAACCTGGCCTTGGGGATCATGTTCACCCTCCATCTCGTGAGTGCCCTCGGTGGTGAACTGGTGGAGTGGTCGATCGAAGGCCCCGACTACTACCCGTGGCAGCACTGTCTCTACGAACCGATGCCCGAGGTCGTCGACGGCCGGGTTACGGCTCCGGTCGGTCCCGGCTGGGGAGTCGAGATCAACGACAACTGGCTGGGGGCGGCCGAACGGAGGGTGAGCGAGGAATGACCCGGCCGTCGACCCTCCAATTCCGCCAAGTGAAGGTGCCGCCGGGGGTGATCGACCTCGGCATCGGACAGCCCGACGACTCGGTGCTCCCGGTGGAGTTGATGGGCCGCGCCGCCGCCGCCGCGTTCGCCACCGGCGATCCCGACCTGCTCCAGTACGGCGCTGACTACGGGAACGGCGCGCATCGGCTGGCCCTAGCCGAGTTTCTGACAGACGGCTACGGCTTTCCGGTCGATCCCGAGTGGTTGCTGACCAGCAACGGCAATTCGCAGGCACTCAATCTGGTCTGCACGGTCTTCACGCACCCGGGCGACGTCGTGATCGTCGAGGAGCCAACCTACTTCTTGGCCTGGGGGATCTTCCTCGACCATGGCCTCGAGGCGGTGGGGGTGCCCATGGATGGAGACGGTCTCGACGTCGACGAGCTCGAAGCGACCATCGTGAAAATGAAAGAGCGCGGTCGGGCGCCGCGGCTCATCTACACGATTCCATCCTTTCACAACCCCACCGGGGTCACGCTGGCCGCAGAGCGCCGTCGCCGGCTGGTCGAGATCGCTCGCCGGCACGAGGTATTGGTCGTGGCCGACGAGGTCTATCACTTCCTCGACTACGACGCCGGTGCGGTCCCTGCGCTCTCGCATTGGGCGGATAGCGGGTGGGTGATCTCGCTCGGAAGCTTCTCCAAGATCCTGGCGCCGGCGCTGCGGCTGGGATGGATCCACGCCACTCCGGACCATCTCGACCGGCTCGCTCACAGCGGTCTGATCGTGAGCGGGGGCGGCCTCAACCCCATCACTTCTTCGCTGGTCACCGAGGTCATCAAGGCGGGCGGCCTCACCGAGCACATCAGATTTCTGTGCGAGACCTTCGCCCGCCGGGTCGCGACAATGCATGAAGTCCTCGGGTCTGAGATGGCGGACGGCGTGTCCTGGGCCCGGCCCGCAGGCGGCTACTTCTTTTGGCTTCGTCTGCCCGACGGCCACGATGCCCAGGAGCTGCGCGACCGGGCTCGCGACTTCCAGGTTGACTTTCGTCCCGGCCGGTTGTTTTCGAGCCAGGGCGGCTTGCACGAACACCTCCGGCTTAGCCATGCCTATTACCGGGAGCCCGAGCTCGTGGCTGGAGTCGAGCGAGTAGGCCGCGCCCTTTCATCGTTCCTTCGCTGAAGGCATCCTGCGGGTGATGCCGTTAACGGCGTTAACTATTTCGCTTCCGGTAAACCAGTCGAGCACGTTCTGCGCCGCGACCGTGGCATACATCTTCTCAGTTCGGTCGGAGAGATAGGCCGTGTGCGGAGTGACGAGGATCTGAGGATGTCCGAGCAGAGGATGATCAGGGGGAGGGGGTTCTTGGTCGAGCACATCGACCGCCGCCCCGCGCAGCTTCCCGTTCTCGACGGCCGCTCGGAGGTCTCGACTGTTGACCAAACCTCCGCGGCTGACATTGACCAGATACGAGCCTTTCTTCATCTGCTCGAAAAACCCTCGATCGGCCAGCCCGGCGGTGGCGGGAGTCAATGGCAAGGTCAGCACGACCACGTCGCTCGTCGCCAAGACGTGGGGGAGGGAGATCGACCCGTCGATCCCCGGGGCGGGGTCGTGGAATTGGACCGAGCCGAACACGTTGCCTGCCATCGTCATGATTTGCGTGCCGATTCGGCCGCGGCCAAGCACCCCCAGGACCAGCTCGGTGGTGCGAGGAGGGACTAAGGGCGGGAGCCGAAACCATTCCTGCTGCTGGGCGGCGATCAGGTAGCGGGGCAGCCCGCGGATCAGCGCCAGGGTGAGGGCCAGGGCATGTGCAGCTACGTCAGGCGCCGCCGCCCCGCCGACGTTGGCCACACAAACCCCTCTCGCCGCAGCCGCCTCGAGGTCGATGTGTTCAAAACCGGTAGCCATGATGGACACGACCTCGACCTCCGGGAGGCGGGCCAGCAGATCTTTGCCGATCGGGGCATAGCCGACTACGAGGGCTGCCGCCCTGGCTGCGCCCACGGCGATCTCCTCGGCATCCTGGGTCTCCAGGCGCACCACCTCATAGCCGGCGCCGACCAACAAGGCGATGCCGGGACCGGGGTCGAGATCGGCCGCATCCGTGTACACCACCAGCACGGCCGCCGACCTTACAAACTTCCTGGTCTGACTCCACCATCCCTCCCCACGCAATACACTCGCCAGCCTGGGTCCAAAGTTGGGCCCGTCCAACGTACGAGGAGCAAGAAATGATCCCGCGAAAGCAACTGGTGGCGATCCCACGCATGGTGTCTCGCCGCGAATTTCTGATCACGACCGGCGCGGCGGCGTTTTTGGCCGCCTGCGGAGGAGGGACAGTCGGCACCACCGGCAGCGGAACGACAGCGACCTCAGGGGCTGGCACGACGGTCGCCGGCGAGGGTCAACGAGGTGGCATCCTGCGCGTCGGCACTTTGGGTGGCGCCAACGACATCCTCGACGGCCAGCACATCGTCTCCAAGGCCGACATCGCCCGCCAAGCCACGGGTTGGGAGCCGGTGCTCAACTTCGATCCGGACTTCGTTCCCGTCAACACCTATGCCCTTGCCGAGGAGGTGGAGGTGAAGGCCGCCGATAACTACGTGATCCGGCTCAAAGAAGGAGTCGAGTTCCACGATGGGAAGACTCTCACCGCCGAAGATTTGATCTACTCGATCAACCGTCTGCTCGATCCGGATGGGGCCTTGTTCGGCGGTTCGGCACTGCGTCCGATCCTCGAGTCATCGGGCATGACGAAGCTCGATGACCTCACTGTCGAGTTCCAGCTCCTCCAGGATGTGGCCACATTCAGGGAACTGCTTTGTGCCTATACCACCACCGTCGTTCCTGATGGCTATGAGCGTTTCGCCGGCGATGCCTCCACCCAGATCGGTACCGGCCCGTTCAAGCTGGCGGAGTTCGAGGTGGGGGTGCAATCGGTTCACGTCCGGCACGAGAACTATTGGAACGCCCCCAAGCCCTACTTCGACGAGGTCCACATCATCGACTTCGCCGATGGCGATGCGATCAACAGCGCGCTATTGGCCGACCAGATCGACTGCATCGCCGACATCGCGCCAACCGCGGTTGACCCCCTGACCGGCGGTGGGATGAGCATTCTCAACTCCGAGGGGGGAGGCTGGCTCACCATCACCATGGCTGTCGACCAGGAGCCTTTCACCGATGTCAGGGTGCGTCAGGCCATGCGGCTCATCGTGGACCGGGAGCTGATGCTCAACCAAGTCCTTGCCGGATACGGCCGGGTTGCGAATGACCTCTATTCGCCGCTCGACCAGTGCTACATCGGTAACGAGGTGCCCCAGCGTGCCCAGGACATCGAGGCCGCCAGGGCGCTTCTGGCGGAAGCCGGGCAGTCGGATCTGACGATCGACCTGTTCGCGCCGAACGACACCGCCGGGCTTCCCGAGATGATCACCGCCTTCGCCGAGATGGCCCGCGAGGCGGGCGTCACCGTCAATCCGATCGTGCTCGACGGCGGCACCTACTGGGGCGACGAATACTTGCAACGGACCTTCGCCACTTCCTTCTGGGGCACGAGGAGCTTCCTCTCGCAGGTGGCGGCCGGCAGTCTCAAGGATTCGGCGCCTTTCCCCGAGGACCACTGGCCGCCGGAGGGCTCCGACTTCGCCGAGCAGTACAACGCGGCGCTGGCCGAGACCGACGATGCCGCCCGGTGCGAGATCCAGCAGGAGATGCAGATGGAGCTATACGAGGAAGGCGGGCACATCATCCCCTTCTTCCAGAACACCCTCGATGCGTTCAACCCCCGCCTCCAGGGGTTGGTTGAGCGTCCGAACACTCTGAACCTTGATCACTTTGGCCGCGGCTTCCAGGAGTTGTGGTTCTCGGAATGATCTGATCAAAGAGGTTGGCTGCCGCCCTGGCAGCCAACCTCTTGAGGCCGGGAGGAAAGTGCAGAGCCCGACAACAGGAGTGGAGGCGGTTGGGCCAGCGCCGCCACCTTCGGGATACTTGGCCAGCAAACTCGGGCTGTGGAAGTTCATCGGCCGGCGCCTCCTGCTCGGCCTTCTCACTTTGTTCATCGTTTCGGTGGTTGTGTTCACCGCCACCCAACTGCTCCCGAGCGATCCAGCCCGCGCCATCCTCGGCCGCGACGCCACCCCCCAAAGCGTGGCTGCTCTCCAAGAGCGGCTCGGGCTCAACCGGCCCGCCATCGAGCAGTACTTAGGTTGGGTGGGCGGAGTCCTAACCGGCGACCCGGGCGACTCCTTCAACGCCCGCATCCCGATCATCGACTACATCGGCGATCGAGTGGTGAACTCGCTTTTCCTCTTGCTGCTGGCCTCGGTGGTCTCGGTCCCGATCTCGCTCTTGATCGGCGCCTACACCGCCCGAAAGCGCGACACCACTTTCGACAACGTTGCCTCCAACGCCATGCTCGCCCTGGCCTCGCTGCCGGACTTTGTGGTGGGCTTGTTGCTGGTGCTGTTGTTCGCGACCCGCTTCTGGAAGGTGCTGCCGGCGGTTGCCCAGATCCCGATAGGGGAGGGCCCTTGGTCTCATCTCGACCAGATGATTCTCCCCACGGCGACGCTGGTTCTCGGCGCGGTCCCCTACATCGCTCGCACGGCCCGGGCATCGATCATCGAAGTCAACGAGAGCGACTACATCGAGATGGCGCGCCTCAAAGGGGCTTCGGAGCGGATCGTGCTGTGGCGTCACGCCCTCCCCAACGCCCTTGGTCCGGTGTTCCAGGTGATCGCCCTCAACATCGCCTACTTCGCCGGCGGGGTGATCGTCGTCGAATTTCTCTTCAACTACCCCGGCATCGGCGGCGCCCTCGCCGCCTCGGTACGGGTCCGGGACATTCCGGTGATCCAATTCCTGGTGATGGTGATCGCCGGGGTCTACGTGCTCACCAACATTGCGGCTGACGTCGCCACCGTGCTGACCACCCCCCGACTGCGGACTCGATTGCGATGACCCTCCCCGCGACAGTCGTCGCTCCGCCTCCCCCAGGTTTTCTCAAGTCGGCTTGGCGGCTCAACCGCACCAAAGTGGGGGTGGGGATCGTGTTGTTGCTGGTGCTCATCGCTCTTCTCGGACCTTTCATCGCTCCTTACGGCGAGCGCGAGTCACTCGGGCTTCCCAATCAGGGCGATGCTCCCGGAACCGTTTTTGGGACGGGCAAGCTCGGCTATGACGTGTGGACCCGCTTCCTCTACGGGGGACGCCCCATCCTCATCCAGGCATTCCTTTCGACGCTGCTCGCCCTGGTGGTGGGGTCGCTCATCGGATTGGTTGCGGCCTACAACCGCCGCCGGCTCGACGACGTGCTGATGCGGTCGATGGACGTGATCCTGGCGATGCCGCAGATCATCTTGGTCCTCGTGGTCATCAGCATGTTCGGCGCTCACGCGTGGTTGATCGTCCTCGCGGTCGGTTTCTCGACGGTGCCGCGCATCGCCCGGGTGGTGCGGGGAGCGGCGGTATCCGTGGTCGAGCGCGACTTTGTTGCCTCTGCCGAAGCGCTCGGCGAGCCTCGCTGGCGGATCTTGTCCTCGGAGCTGTTGCCCAACATCACCGCTCCGCTCCTGGTGGAGGCCAACCTGCGGCTGACCTTCGCCATCGCCGCCATCGGCGGGATCGCTTTTCTCGGTTTCGCTGCCGACATCGGCGCCGCCAACTGGGGACTCATGATCAACGAGCATCGCGGGGTCCTGGCCGCCGACCAGCCCTGGGGAACCCTGCTCCCGGTCTTCGCGATCGCGCTCCTCACTATCGGGACCGGGCTCATTGGCGATGGGATGTCGCGAGCCGCGGCCGGCATCGATCGGGCGACGGCGGTATGACCCCTACTGTCCGCATCGAGGGTCTGCGGATCGAGGTGGCTCGCTCGGGCCACGACATCGTCGACGAGGTGAACCTCGAGATCGCCGCCGGCGAGGTCCTGGGTCTGGTCGGCGAGTCCGGATCGGGCAAGACCACCGTCGGCCTGGCTTTGCTCGGGCATACCCGGCGGGGGGTCAGCATTGCCTCGGGGAAGATCTTTATCGGCCAGATCGACATTCTCTCTCTGTCCGAAGGGGCGCTGCGGGCGGCGCGCGGCAAGCTCGTCAGCTACGTTCCGCAGGACCCTTCTACCGCCCTCAACCCTGCTCTCCGCATCGGCACCCAGGTGATGGAGGTGCTCGAGTTCCACAACTTCGGTGGAAACGATCTGGCCCGTCGCCAGCGAGTTCGGGAGGTGATGGGGGAGGTGTTGCTGCCCGGCTCGACCGAGTTTCTGCGCCGCTACCCCCACCAGCTTTCGGGTGGGCAGCAACAGCGGGTGGGTCTCGCCATGGCGTTTGCCAACCGTCCCACCGTCATCGTCTTGGACGAGCCCACCACCGGGCTCGATGTTTCCACCCAGGCGCACGTGCTCGAGACGGTGCGAAATCTCACCGAAACCCATGGAGTGGCGGCTCTCTACGTCACCCACGATCTGGCGGTGGTGGCCAACCTGGCTCATCGGATCGCGGTCATGTACGCCGGACGGGTGGTCGAGCTCGGTCCCAC
>JBPCQV010000077.1:0-33881 GCA_050997725.1 Acidimicrobiia bacterium | reverse complement strand
GGACTTCTGGTGTCCTACCTCTTGCCGAGGCTTGATTGGGGACTTTTGTGGATGATCGCGTCGCTGGCCGGCCTTTATCTGGCGAGGCCCCGAGCGCTTAGCCAGCTTTTTCCTCCCAAGCTGGAATGGACGATCCTGGTGGTGGTGATCCTCGCCGTGACCACCGGAGCGCTTTTCTCTGGCGGCAGGAACGAGAACCCTTGGTTGTTCTTCATTTCGATCGGTGGCGCCTGGGCGACGGTTCCCGACACCGAGGCGATCAGCGTCTTGATGGGAGCCGCCTTTCCGTTGGCGATTGCGTCCTATCCGCTCGCCAAGTTGACGAACAATTGGGTTGGCGGAGCATTGGCAGGGCTTCTGAGCGCCCTGGTCATCATCTCCGAAGGCGGAGAGCGGGTGGGAGCGGTTTTGGGAGCTGCCGGGGCGGTCGCGATAGCCGCCCTTCCCGGCGAGGGCAGCCTCCGTTTGGTTCGTCACCTGATCCTGGTTGCGTGGTGGTCCCGAGTTGCAGGGCGGTTTTCGTCAGGCGCGACCGCGGTGGCGGTAGGTATTGGCTTCACCCTGGTGGCGCTGGGTTGTGAGCTCTTCTGGAAGCGCTATCGCGTCGGGGCGAGTACCTGATGCATCAGTGAGATGATCCTTTGGCGATCGGAGGGTTGGAGCGTTGAGCCGCTCGGCAGGCAAATGCCGTGATTGAACAGCTCCTCGGCGACTATGCCACCAATGACGGTCGAGTCTCGATACAAGGGCTGGCAGTGCATCGGCTTCCACACCGGTCGTGCCTCGATATCCTCACTTTCGAGGAGGTCCATGATCGCGTTGCGGTCTCGCCCCGAGAGCATCGGATCGATGGTCAGCGCCGTCAGCCAGAAGGTCGACCGGCCCCCTTCGATCTCGGGCATGAAGCGAACACCGGGAAGGCGCGCAAGGGCCTGGCGATAGGCGTCGTTATGACCTCGCCGGATGTCAACTCGCCGTTTCAAGTCCCTGAGCTGAGATCTCCCGAGCGCCGCCAGCAGATTGCTCAAGCGATAGTTGTATCCCAACTCGGAGTGCTCGTAATGGGGGAACGGGTCGCGAGCTTGAGTGGCGAGAAAGCGAGCTTTGTCGGCCCAGTCGGAGCGATCGGTCACCAGCGCCCCGCCGCCGCTCGTGGTGATGATCTTGTTGCCATTGAATGACAGAACCGCGGCCTCGCCGAAGCTGCCCGCACGGTGGCCGTCGAGCTCGGCGCCGAGAGCTTCGGCGGCATCGCTCAACAGGAGCGCCCCATGCTCCTGGCAGGCAGCAGCAATCGGTTGGTAATTGGCGCACTGCCCATAGAGATCCACGGCCACGACCGCCTTGTAGGGCTGGCCCGCTCTCGCTGCTCGGTAGAGCTCGGCGGCGACAAGGTCAGGGTCGAGGTTCCAGGTTGCGTGATCGCTATCCACGAAGACCGGCTCGGCTCCGACGTATCGGACTGCGTTGGCGGAAGCGGCGAAGGTAAGGGTTGAAACGAGCACGCGATCTCCGGGCCCGACCCCACCGACAATTAAGGCGAGGTGCAGCGCCGCAGTGCCGCTTGAGAGGGCGACGGCCCGACGACGGCCAGTGGCCGCGGCCAGTTCCTCCTCGAAGGCAACGATCTCAGGGCCGACCGGGGCGATCCAACCTTCGAGAAACGCGGCATCCATCTGCTCGCGGTCGGCGGGGCTGGTATCGGGAGGGGAGAGATAGATTCTGGTCAAGGGCAAGCAGGCTACGACAAACCCCGGCGACCTAAAGCCGGCGACCTAAAGCCCGGCGACCTAAAGCCCGGCGACCTAAAGCCGGCGACCTAAAGATTGGGGTTCGCAAGCCCGATCCTTATCAAGCGTGGGTTACTCGATCACTTCCGTTCCTTCGACCGAAGTATGGACTCGCCTCGGTAACGTCCGTTTCCGTGCGAATCTTGAGCCAGCCCGGTGAGAAGCTATACCGCCCGGCATCAGACGGCGAGCCTGTCTGCTGACCTCGAGCT
Organism: Acidimicrobiia bacterium; assembly: GCA_050997725.1. Lineage (GTDB taxonomy): Bacteria > Actinomycetota > Acidimicrobiia > Spongiisociales > ZC4RG35 > JACCTH01. The sequence continues at coordinate 31,879 of JBPCQV010000077.1, read as the reverse complement.
TGGGCCGAAGCTGGGGCTGGGGATGACCGAAACGGTTGCCGAACCCGCTGAACCTGACGCGAACGGCGCGGCGCCGGAACCTCAGCGAGGACCCTCGATCGGAGACGTGGCTCGCGTGGGGAGCAAGCTCGTGTTCGCCACCGCCGATCTCTTCCTAGGTCGATGGCCCGGTCCGCGCTTTTTGATCTATCACCAGATCGGGACCTATCGCCGGCGCCAGATGGAGGTGGGTCGGAAAGTGTTCGAAGGCCAGCTTTCCTGGCTGCAATCCCACGGCCGGGTCGTGCGTCTGGAGGACGCGTTGCGGAGCCGGGGGACACCCACGGCGGCTTCGGATTTTGTCCTCACCTTTGACGATGGCTACGCCGACCTCTTCGAGGTCGCCTTTCCGCTCCTTGTGCGCGACAACCTGCCCTTTGTCCTTTATCTGGCAACCGGCCACGTCGAAAGTGGAGAGCCAATGTCCCCGGGGGCAACGCCGCTTTCGTGGGATCAGATCGGCACGATGAACGAGTCGGGTCTAATGAGCCTGGGCGCCCACACTCACGAGCACCTCGATCTTCGCCGGGCAAGCCTCCACAAGGTCGAGGAAGACTTGGGGCGGTCAGACGAGCTCATCTCCCGCAGGGTTGGCGTCAATCCCCGGCATTTCGCGTATCCGTGGGGCTATTGGTCCTCGATCGCGGACACCGTTGTCCGCAGTCGCTACGACTCGGCCGCGCTTGGGGGTGGGCCACCCATCACCGCCGACACCGACCCCTACCTGCTGCATCGTCTGCCGGTGCAGCGCAGCGACGGCATGCTTTTTTTCAAACGCAAGGCAAAGCGGGGCATGCGAATCGAGGAAAAAACCCGCCGCTGGCTGAGGGGCTATTACCTGCCGTAAAGGGCCACCCCGAGACTCCAGGAGCCTTTCCTAGCCGAGCGACCGATGGAGGAACGCGGCCATTTGCTCGCGGAGGACTGTGGCCGTTGGGCAAAAGAGGCTCGGCTCGCAGCCCAGCGTGACCTCGGCCAGGGCGAGCGAGTTGTTGTCTGCTTCGTGAATCGAGCCGGCGTCATCGGTGAAGTAGTCGAGCGTTGCCGCGGGAAGGTCGAGCGCCCGGACGAGGAAGGAGGCCATCTCCTGGCGTGAGACGAGATTCTTCGGACAGAAGTTGATCCCGCCGCAACCCTGGGTGATTCCCGCCGCCGCCAGCGCGTTGATGTCGGCCTGGTGGAGCGACCCGTCGTCATCGGTGAAGGCGTCGGTGGTTGACGCCGGAAGGTCGAGCGCCCGGACGAGGAACGAGGCCATTTGCTCTCTCGTGACAGGCGACTTGGGACAGAACAGGTCGACCGCACAGCCGAAGGTAATCCCCTGCTCGAAGAGCCATTCGATGTCGGCTTCGAAAATACTTCCGTCATCATCGGCAAAGGTGCCGACGCCGACACGCACGTAGAAGGCGTCTTCGACGGCGTTCGTGTCGGTCGCCACCAGATTCGTGGCCAGGCTCGAAAAGGCCACATAGGTCCCGTCGTCGGAGATGGAAGGAACAAAGGCGTCCCCATCGGGGATCGCCCCCGTCGAGGAATGCGGAAGCTCGGTCAAGGTCTCGGTGTCGCGGTCAAAAACCTTGAAGGTGAAAGTTGCCGCATCGGCAACGGCGTAATAGCGAAGGTCCGCGGAGAAGGACTGCGGCACGGCCTGCGTCCAATCGACATTGTCTGGAAGGAGGGTGAGCTGTCCCGTGGCCACCTCGTACTCGGAAGGAACGGTTCCGGTTCCGCTGACGACAATGGCAAAACCGCCACCCGGCGCGACCGCCAGGAAAGTCGAACGGCCCGCAACCAACCCTTCAACGACCGTCTCGACGCCGCTTTCCAAGAGGCGAATGACCTGGCGGGTCACTCCCTGATCGGTCGTCTGCACGCTGAAAGCGGCGGCGGCCGAGGACCCCGACCCCGAAATCACAACCTCAAGGCCATAGCTGGGACCGGGAAGGCCCTCTGGCTCGGACGACAAGAGCGTCGTCACCCCGGTTATCCGGTCGCGGAGAAAGGTGTCCGGCTGGGAGTCTTCGATATCACCCGCGACCAGGTTGGTGGCCAGCGAGTTGTACGCCACCCAACGACCGTCACCGGAGATAGCCAGGGTTTCCCGGCCGTTGATCCGGTCATCCCCGATCTTGTTCGAGCCGTCCGGCGCTCGCGATATCCGCTCCACGACCCCAGTGAGCATGTCTTTGAAAATGACGTCAGCGGTTCGGAGCGGGTCGGCGGTGTCAAAGGAGGCGTCGCTCCAAAAGGCGACGAACAGGCCGTCGTCTGACATCTCGGCCGATGAATGCACAGCTTCGACAAATAGGCCCGCGGCGGTGACCGAAACCGGCAGAACCTGGCCGGTGAAGCGATCGAAGCGGAAAAAGTCGCTCCGTCCATTGGTGTCCCCTGTCACCAGATTCGAGGCGCTGGAAGCGAAAAGCACATACCGTCCGTCGCCCGAGATCTCCGCAGCAGTGGAGAAGCCATTGGCCTGCACTCCGCTTGACGAGACGCTGACCCGCACCAGCTCGCCTTGGGACGCCAGTGCAACTGTCGCCGGGAGGACCGTGGTAATCAGGGCCGCGACAAGTCCAAGAACCACCGCTGACCGCCGCGGTCTCCAATTTAGGATCCAAGCCATGCGCACGCTCCCTCTCAGTCCACGCCCGCGGCCAATATAGCGACACCCGGATTTCGCGCCTTTGTGATTGGCCTCGACGCTTGGGATCTGATCGGCATCGGAGTCGCGGGGGTGACGGCTGCGCTTTTGGGCGCGCTCATGATCCGGTTGGGACCGGCGCTGGGCTGGGTCGACGAGCCCGACGACGAAGCGCTGAAAGCGCATCGCATCGCCGCGGTGCCTCTCGGTGGGATCGGGGTCTGGCTCGGGGTGAATCTCGCTGCCTTTGTCGCCGGTATCGCCGAGCCCGCCCTCCTCGTGGGATCGTCGATGCTGCTCGGCGTGGGTCTCGTCGATGATCGCCGCTCGGTTCCACCCGCGGCTCGCCTCGGAGTCGAAGCTGCCGCCGGCCTGATTCTCGGCTTCGCCCGCGGAAATGGATGGGGCGAGGCGCTGTTGGTGGCGGGGCTGGTCGTGGTGGCGGTCAACACGGTCAACTTGCTCGACGGTCTCGACGGTCTCGCCGGTCTCTCGGGGCTGGCGGTCGCGATCGGGATCGCCGCGCTCGCCGTCGTGCGTGGGGCCGATCCGGCCTTCGCCTTGCTGGTAGCGGCGGCCCTGATGGGATTCCTCGTCTGGAACTGGCACCCCGCCCGGCTTTTTCTTGGTGACAACGGCGCCTACGTCCTTGCGCTTTTCCTGGTCTATGGATTCGGCGGGGTGAGCGCCGACTCCGGAGGGCTCGTGGTGGCCGCAGCTTTGCTAGGTGTCTTCCTCATCGACATGGCGGCGACGTTGTTGCGAAGGATGCTCGGCCGCCAACCCCTGTTTTCGCGCGATCGCCTCCATCTCTACGATCGGCTGGCCGACCGCGGTACTCCGATCCCCACTATCGCCCTCGCCAGCGGCGCCCTCGAGCTTGCCTTCGTCGCCGCAGTTCTGATCGCCGACCGCATCCTGCCCCAACCCCTGGCTCCCGTCGCGCTGCTTGTGCTCGGCGGTGGCGTGGTCGTGCTGCTGGTGAAATTGCTGGGCGCGACCCGGCCCGGCCATTGGACGAATCAGTAGCTAGAGCAGCTCGATGTCGGCCAGACTCAGGTCCCAGTTCTGCCAGCCGAGATCGACGTCGAGTTGGCGGAGCGGACGGGCCATCACCGTCAAGGCGACCTTTCGAGGCACCGGCAGCAATCCTCCGCGAAAAGCCGCGCTCCGTTCAGGAGTTCCGGCCGAAAACCAGCCGACGGTGTAATCGGGGCTAGCCACCCTGCGAAGCGAGCGAATGGCGGCGGGCGAGCCCCCGAGCTCGGAGAGGACCAACTCCCGGCGACCCTGGCGGCGGTTGGCTCGACCGATCGCGACCCCGTTGCCTACCCCGCTGATCAGGTAGCGGGCCGTGGGATGGGAGGCGAAACGCCAGCGCAGGTATTCCGGCGTCCGCGGGGTGCGCCATCCGTGCGGAGGTCGATGGAGCCACTCGCCGGCAGCCGCGAGCGATTCCGAGGTAGGCGCCGACCCTCGGGGTTCCCAGGGGCCACCGTTTGGGCGGAGGAGCCCCGCGCCGGGCCGGACCATCACTCCGACTGGCCCCACCTCGTTCCACCCCATCGTCAGATACCCGGCTCCCGACTTCTCGTTAGGAGTGTTGAAAACGAGGTCGATGCCCGACGACGCCGCGAGGTCAAGCCCGGCCAGGGTGAGCTGACGGAAGACCCCGCGCCTTTGAAAGTCGGGATGAGTGGCGGTATCGACCGCCCGGACGCATCGGAGATAGCCCCCATCGGGACCTGCCAGGTCCCAACGCATGAACGCTCGAATCCCCGCCAGGCGACCGCCCTCCTCGGCCACGAGGAGCAGTGAACGCCCAAAAGGATTGTCGAAATGCTTCCAGGCGAAGAGCTGCTCGGTCCGTGTCAGCCCGGGGGGCTCACCGAGAGAGAGACGCAGGACCTCGAGCACGGCGGGCAGGTCGTCATCGACAAAGGGCCGGACCGCGAGGGTCTCAGCCATTGGAAATCGAGCCATCGGAGATCTGGCTTGCGAGGACTCGCAGGTAGAGCTCCTCGAAGGACCGGACCATGGGTGCCAGCCCATAGCGGGCCTCGACCAGACGCCGACCCGATTCGGCAAGGACGCTGGCGAGCGGGCGATCGTCGAGCAGTCTGACGATGCCGGCGCCCAGGGCAGCCGGATCGCCGGGAGGGACGAGTAAGCCGGAGACTTCGTTCTCGATCAGCCCCGGCACTCCTCCGACCGCCGTCGCCACCGTCGGGCGGGCCAGGGCCATTGCTTCGAGCAAGGAAACCGGGAGGCCTTCGAAGTCCGAGGGGTTCACGACCACGTCGGCGGCGGCGAGAAAGGCCCTCGCCTCGGTGCGACGGCCGAGAAAGCGCAGCGTTCCCTCCACCCCTGCCTGCCGGGCCAGCTCGCGGACCCGATCGAGGTCACCCGGATACTTTTCGCCTCCAACCGAGACCACCAAAGCATCCTCCCTTCGATCTGCCAGCCAGCGGGCGGCGGCCACCAGGTTGGCGTGTCCCTTGTGGGGGCGGATGTTGCCGACGTGGATCACCAGCCGCTGTCCCGGTTGCATGCTCAACTCGTCACGGACGGCAGCGACCTCGTCGTCGCCAACCACCACCGAGACACCGTTCTCGATCACTTCCACCTTCGGGCCTCGGTAACCCGAAACCGCCTCCCCGACTTCGGGAGATACCGCAGTCGTGGCGTGGTTACGGAAATATGTGAGGCGGTTCAGCTCTCTTGTCAGCCGGCGGTAGGAGGCGACCAGATTGTGCTCGGTGTAGACCACCGGGACCGATGAGAAGACCCGCGCCAGGATCCCCGCCGATGGAAGATGGGCGTGAACCAAGTCCACATTCTCGTTGCGGATGAAGCGGCGGAGACGGAGACCCGACAACGGGTCGGAGCCACGTTTCCCGCCAAGCATCGTCACCCGGACCCCGGCCCGTTCCAGATCTCCGACAAGCTGGTCCTTCCACGGCAGCAGATAGCCGACTCGATAGTCGAAACGGTCGCGATCCCAGAAACGGGCTGCCTCGCTGATAAGGCGTTCGGCGCCCCCGATTCCCAGGCCCTTGACGAAGACCAGGACGACGGGGCGCGGGCCGCTCGCCGTCGGCTCCATCAGACCGGGTCGGGCAGTGACTCGATCAAAGAATCGATGCCGGACTCGAAGGACACTTCGGCCCGCCAGCCGAGTAGCTGCTCGATCCGACGCGAGGAAACCAACGCGGGCGCGACGTCGCCGGGGCGGGCCGGTCCGAACACCAAATCGGTCGGGAACCGCGCGATCACGGACTCCGCCAGCTGCTTGACCGAGATCGGCTCTTCGGCCACGGTGTTGAGCGCCAGCCCGCGGAGATCGGACCGGCAGGCAAGCGAGAATGCCCGGGCGATGTCGTCGGCGTGAGTGAACTGGCGCGACTGAGAGCCGTCGCCCTGGATGGTGATCGGCTCGCGCTTTCTGGCCTTATCGAAGAAGATACGGAACACCGAATTGGGACGAAGCCCCGATCCAAATGCAGTGCCAAGACGCAGTGCGATCGACGGCACCCCCTGGAGATGGTCGGCCGCCAGGAGCATGCGCTCGCCGGCGAGCTTGGTGATGTTGTAGGGGTGATCAGGCGTGCAGGGGTGGTCCTCGTCCATCGGCTCGTACTGCGGGGCGCCGTAGACCTCCCAGGTCGACGCATAGACGACTCGGGCCCCGGCTTTGCGCGCCGCCTGGGCGACGTTGGTGGTCCCCAAGACGTTCACCGAGGCCGCCAGGGCAGGATCGGAGGCAGCGAGGTAGACGTCTCCGATCGCACCGATGTGGCAGACAACGTCGCGCCCCGCCACCGCCTTATCGATGGCCGTTGGGTCGGTGAGATCTCCGATCACGGTTTCGAGCTCGGCGGCGCCGGGGTTTTGGTCAAAGCCGGTGACCTCGAATCCGTCGGCCAGCAACCGCGCCGCGACATGGCGACCAAGAAATCCCGAAGCACCGGTCAAAAGAACTTTCATCCCTACCTCCCGGCCCGACAACGTAACAGAAGGATTCCGTCCGACAAGAGGGAACTGTCCTTTGACGGCCTCATCATGACCAAGCTACGCCAGCTGCCAGCCGAAGTCCCGTTGCAGCAGCTCTTCGACTCGACGGCTATGCGGCTCGAACAGTTGACCTAGACGCTCGGCCGTGTCCGGTCCGAGCTTGGGCGCCTCCTCATCGAGGGTGACCGGGGTCGCGCGGCGTAAGCTGTAGTTCCGAAACTCGTTTGGCTGAAATGGGGGGAGGCCCAAGAACTCCACCGCCTCGTTGTACACCCGCTCAGGCGACACGAAGAAGTCCTCCGAGCGCACCACGTGAATTCGCTCTCGGGGGTAATGCTCCAGCCAGGGAAGCAGATGCACGTCATACTTGCCCCGCTCGATGTATCCGTGACGTCTGAGGCTGGTGGCCTTGAATGCCGGCTCGACCCGGCACCTCTCCAGCTCCCCCGCGATCCTCGTCCCTTCCGCCTCGAGTGCCTCGGGGAAAGAGAGCTCTTCGTGCGCGAGGCGGAGGTTGTGCAGATACTGGGAAAAGGCTCGGGCGACCGGGTCGCGCAGCATCACGATGATCCGGGCGTCAGGAATCAGCTCCGCAGCCCGCTTCGCGGCCAAGGGGTGGAGCAGGTAGTCGGGGGTGGCTTCGAAGGTGAGGCTACGACCGCTTCGGACCGGGAAGTGCGACTTGTACCAATCAACGCCCTCGGAGTACCGAATCGAGAAAAACTCAACTTCCTTCCTGATCGACGGCGTGATCGATGGGTGCTGACCGAGGTAGCGATAGAGCGAACTCGTCCCACACCGTTGCGCCCCGACGATCAAGAAATCCGGCAGCTCGCGCAGAAAACTGGTTGGCCGGCGAGCGGTTACCCACCAGCGAGCCAATCGCCGGCGAGCCGGCATCGGGATTCGTTCTCGCACCAGGTCCAGGACCTGTGTGGTCCCGAACCTACGAGGCTGAGGCAGAAGTCTCCTCGACCGGTTCGCGAACGTCGACGACGGCTTCTTCATGAGGCGCAGTCGCACCGTTGGAGGAAACCGGCGTCGCGGACGTCTGCCTTCTCCTGGTGGCCCCAGGTCGGGCCGACAGCCGCCTCTTTCCAAAGAGGGATCGCAGGAGCTGACGAAGCGGTCTCCGAGTGGGTCGAACGATGAGAACCGATCCCAAGACGGGATAGCCCAAGGCGACCAGCCGATCCATCAGTTTCTCGGCGCTGCGCAGCCTGGTCTTCCCGCTTCGTCCGACAATCACCACGGAATCGAGCTTGCGAACAAAAGCGTCCGACAGAGCGGTTCCACGATCGGCAACCGAGACTGCCGTCAACGCGTAAGACCCTCGGGCGGTCTCGACGAGTTGGCCAACGACGGGCGTCATCGCTCCCTCGACTGAGTAGAGCGAGCCCGCGCCCGATGGCAGGGCGGATAGTCCTGGCCACAGCCTGCGCGCGCCGGCCACGGCCCGCTCGACTCGATCCTCGTTGCGGCCGTTTTGCCACGGGTTGAGCAAGTCTCCGAGGCTCGGCCCCTCCCAGGGGACGGCTTCGGGGTCCGGCTTTTTGGCGTGGTTCTCGAGCCCGGTCGTATCGACGACGAGGCTCGAACGGCCGGACGTCACGACGGTCCCAGCCAAGTCGGTTGTCAGGCCTCTTATGGCGCGGGGCTTTACACCCACCCCGACGAGGCCAACGGCGGCCGGCCCAGCTTCCAGCAACGGCAAGAGGTTCACGGCTACTTTCTGCACCGCTTCCTTCCGCGGGCTCGGCCCCGTCGTCCAATACCAAGTCTCCAAGCCGCCGCTGCGACGGTCGGGGACCTCGGCCAGCGGCTGCTTCATGTCGTTCTCGGTCCACCAGCGCGGGAGCAAGCGGTCGAAGAGGATGATTGCGCTGAGGGCGATCAGGAGGCCAAGGGCGAGGCCGATGCCTCCGCCGAGCAAGGTCGCCACGGGCTCGCCGCTCGTGTCGAGGGCTTCGATCTCGGGGAGCGTCTCGAGCTCGCCGCTCACGCTTCGGATATAGAGCGCTTGGAACTCGGCCTGGAGATCTGCATACAGCGACTCGAGGCTGTCGATTTGGAATCGGTTCTCGACCGGCTGCCCATCGATCGGGACCGCGGGGTCCGTTCGACCGGGCTCTTCCGCGGGCGTCTCGGTGTCGCCGCGGCCGGTCCCTGTGGACCCATCGACGGGTGGCGGCAGCGCATTCAGCTCCGCGGTCAGGCCCACGATCTGTGCCTCAATCGCATCGATGTCGGCCTGGATGTCCTCTGCATCCAGTTCGCTGTCTGTCGCGGCGAGGACCAGGTCAACCTCCAAATTAGCCCTCTCGGACGTGAGGGACTGGATTTGGCTTGTGAGCAGCTGTCGTTGGGTTTCAACCGCCGGATCATTGACGAGGATGGGCGGCGCCTCCGGCGACAACAACTCGAGCTGTCGTTGCACGAAGTCAGCTTGGGCGAGCACAGCCTCCATCCGATCCTCGATGGGCGGAGGCGCAACCGCCACCAGGTAGCGGTTTCGTAAGTCGGAAGCGTCCGATGTTGCTTCTTCCGCAGTCCGGGCAATGGCAATGAATTCGAGGCTGTTGGTCGCCGGATCGGTCTTCACCACGTGGGTCTCATCCAAGAACCCCTCGTTGGCCTCCCGCGCCATGTCTTGGGCCTCGGTGAGGTTGGCCGAAGGCTCGGTCGCCTGCCTTCCCGAGTCCGAAGTGGTCGGCCCGTCGTCCAGGCTCACGATCGCAGTGGCCTCGACCGTTTGCTTGAGCTGGTCGTTGAAGTAATCCGTCGCGAACACGCCCCCCGCCGTGACCGCTATTACGACTACTGCCAGGATCAGCCAGCGCTGTCGCAGAAGCCTGCCTAGTCGGGTCAGCACGGCGAAGACCTCCGCGTCGCGGACAGGTCTCCTGCCCAAATCTTTGCAACTATCGTTCGATCACTCATCAGCCCGGCCCTTTCCCCGTATAGCTCCCTTGCGAAGGAACATTACTCAGGATGATTGACAAGGCTAGAGGGGTTTTTTGAATCCTCTCACCAGCGGATAGGCACAACAACCCCTTTATCGAGAGGGTCTGTCCGTGGTAACTTCGCCAACGGGCCGGGAACCCGAGGAGTCGCTGTTGTTTGTTCGAGGAAATACCCCATGACCGCTTGGAGTGACTTTGCCGCGCCTCTGGCATCTACGGTCGCCGAGGCCCCAAGCGCAGGTGGCTCACCTTGGGGTACGACGATTATTGGGCTTTTCTTCTTCGTGGTAGTAGCGCTCATTGGATGGTCGATGGCCTCGCCCAAGGACAGCAAGTGGCTCCCGGTCGTCGTGATGGTCGCGTTCATCGCCAAGCTCGTCGGGTCGACGACCCGCTATCTGGTTTTGGTGCTCATTTACAATGGCCGGGGAGACGCCACCGGCTACCACGGAGCGGGATTGAGGCTCTCGGATAGCTGGCGATCATTCGAGGTGCCGACGACGGTGCAACGCATCGGCACCGATGTGGTCGAGGCCACCACCGGGCTTCTCTACGTGCCTTATCAACCCTCGATGCTGGGCGGGTTCTTCATCTTTGCCTCATTGGCGTTCTTCGGTCAACTCCTCTTGTATGCCGCTTTCCGGCACGCGCTTCCGCAGCGCCACCTCAAGTGGTACGCAGCCGCGATCTTCTTCTCGCCAACAATCGTCTACTGGCCGTCCAGCATCGGCAAGGAGTCGCTGATGCTGCTTTGGATCGGAATTGCCTCCTATGGGGCCGCCCGGCTCTTTTCCAATTACAACCCCGCGTGGGCAGGACTGATCATCATCGGCCTCGCCGGGACCGGGATCATCAGGTTGCACATGACGCTGCTTCTCGCCATTGGCATGGTGCTCGCGTTGCTCCTGGCAAGGGCCCCACGGGTGAGGAGCCCCCAGGCCCGCCGGGTGCTTCTCTTGGGATCGGCCACCGTCGCCCTGGTGCTGGTTGTCGTGCTTACCGCGCAGGACTTCGGAGTCGACTTGGCTGCCGCGGCTTCCGCGGATTCGGCGACCGACGAGGTCGGAGATGTCTTCTCACAGGTGGAGGGGCAGACCGACCGGGGCGGGTCCGCCGTTTCCGGGGGAGCAGTTACGAGCATCGCCGACGTCCCCGAGGCGATCCTGCGGGTTATTTTCCGGCCGCTCCCCAACGAGGCTGACTCCGCTCCTTTGTTGATCGCCAGCATCGAAGGAACCATTCTCCTGTTGATCTTCGTATTGCGTCTGCCATGGATCATCGGCAACTTGCGCCGTCTGCGGCGTTATCCCTATCTCATGTACGCCTTCTTCTACTCCGGGGGGTTCATCCTCGCCTTCAGCGCGATTCTCAACCTGGGGATCCTTGCCCGGCAGCGGTCACAAGTGATGCCACTTTTCCTCGCGCTTTTGATCGTCCTGGGCCGCAAGCACGTCGAGGAGGCGGTCGAGCCGGCACCTGCTCCCGAAACGGTGCCGGCGCCGAGGCCATTCGAACTGGTTAAGGGGTAGACAAAAATGGCTCGATTCAAACAAACCGGGACTAGGGCGTCGCGCGGCGTCAAACGAGCCCACGACCCGGAGAAGATCGCTCGTGCTAACGCGATCTTGCGGGCAGCGGCGGTCAAGAAGCCGAGGCGGCCGACACCCACCTTGGCGACTGACGCCTTGGTGGTGACCGAGAAGGTGTCGAAGGTCTATGTTCCCTCGCCCCCTTGGATGAAAGTGTTGCTCAGGTCGTCAATCCGGTTCCCGGTGGTCGCGTTGGAAGACTGCAGCATCGACGTCAAGGCCGGCGAGATTCTGGCGGTGGTGGGTCCCAACGGCGCCGGCAAGTCGACCCTGTTTCGAGTCCTTACCGGTCTCAACACCCCAACAACCGGACGCGCCTTTGTGTGTGGCCTCGATACCACCACCAGGTCGCATGAAGTCCGGGGCTTGATCGGATTTGCACCGGCCGACGACTCCTCCTTGCTCCTGCGCAACACCTGTCGGGAGAACCTGGTTTTCCACGGCCAGCTCCAAGGCATATCGCGCAAGGACCTCCAGAAGAGGGTCAGCGAAACCCTCGATTTCGTCGGATTGGGTCCCGCCGCCGACCGCGTAGGCATCGCCCTCTCGACCGGGATGAAGGCACGTTTGCAGCTTGCCCGGGCGCTCCTCCATCGTCCTCGGGTTCTGATCCTCGACGAACCCACCTCCTCTGTCGATCCAATCGCCGCGTACGAGCTTCTGGAGCTCATCAAGCAGGCCGTCGCCGAACAAGGCTCCGCCGCCTTGATCAGCTCCCATCGTCTTGAGGAGATCGAGGCATTGCACAACGACGTCGTGCTCATCGACGATGGCCTGATTAGGTACCGGGGGGACCTCGACAGCCTGCGCCGGCTTTGGGATCAGCCGCGCATGGAGATCCGCTTTCACGCCGAAGCCGAATGCCAGCGAGCTGCCAAGGTTCTCGACCAGATGCACGACGTCGAGGTCGTCGAGGTCGATGGTGATGTGCTCACGGTGGCCACCTCGCTCGGCCTCGGCAAGATCTTCAGTCAAGCCAACGGGCAACTGAGCGGAGTTCAATCCATGCAAGAGGTGCGGCTGCCACTTCGCGAGCTGCTTGCCAAGATCCTCATCGAGCGCGCCGAACAGCCAATCCAAGCCTGATGGCTACTACCGCTACCACCCACCTGCGAGATCGTCGGCGGGAGAACCCGGTTTCGCGCTTGATCGCTGCCAGCAACGCGTTCATGGTTCTCGGCTGGCGACAAGCAATCAGCTATCCGCTGGGCTTCATCATGACCCAGCTCTCCAACTTCGTGCCCGTTTTCGTCTTCTTCTTCGTCGCCACGCAGGTGAACAATCCCAGCCAAGGATTTGGCAGTGACTACTTCACCTCGGTCGTCATCGGGCTGCTGGGGGTCAAGATTCTCGACTCGGGTCTGCGCGGTTTCGGGCTGCAGATGGACATGGCTATCCAGCGCGGCTGGCTGGAGATGTTTCTCGTCGAGCCGGTCCGCTGGCGTTACCTGCCGATCGCGATGTCGCAGTGGCCAATCGCCCAGGGTCTGTTCGCGGTCGTGACCACCATTGGCGTGACGATCCTGTTGGGAGCGGATTTCAACGCCTCCGGCATCCCGTTGGCCCTCCTGATCGGGGCCTTGGGATTGATTTCCGGCTTGGCGATCGGCACATTGTCTGCGGCTGTCAAAGTGCTCGCCAAGAGCGGCGATCCAATCCTCCACCTCTACACGCTCGCTGCGCAGATCTTTTCCGGCGTCTATTTTCCGATTACCGACCTCCCCGAGCCTTTGCGCTTGCTGTCCTACGCCCTCCCCCAGACTTACGTCATCCAGGGACTTCGTCGGGCGCTCGCCCCCGGAGACTTCGCCACTGGACTGTCGACCCCGACGTTGATCTGGACCCTGGTCATCTTCTCGGCGGTGGCTTATCCACTCGCGATCTGGGTTTGGGGCCGCGCCCTCAACTACGGGCGCCAGCTCGGGGTGCTGAGCGGATATTGACAGACGTGGACCGGGCGCAGACTTCCGAGCCCTCCTTGCTGCGGCTCCCCGACTTCGTGATCGTCGGGACTATGAAAGGCGGGACCACCGCCCTGACCCGGGGCCTCAGAAACCACCCCGACGTTTTCATCGCCCCCGGCAAGGAGGTCCACTTCTTCGACGAGCATTACGATCGCGGCCTCGACTGGTATTCCGAGAGGTTTTCGCTGGCTACCGAGAACCAGGTCATTGGCGAAGCAACGCCTCGATACATGGATGATCGGGCGGTCGCCGAGCGAATGGTGATCGCACTCCCGATGGCTCGATTCGTGGCGATCTTGCGTAACCCGACCGATCGGGCCTACTCCCACTACTGGCACAACCGCTACCGAAATCGGGAGACCAAGGCCTTCGAGGAAGTGATCGGCGATGGCAGCGACACCTCCGAACCCTACGGCTATATCGATATGGGCCGGTATCTCGACCAGCTCCGTTACCTGGAGCAGCAGGTGGGCGCCGACCGCCTATTGGTTTTGCTCAACGAGGACCTCCGCTTCGACCGCGCGGCCACGCTTCGCAAAGTGTGGACCTATGTCGGAACCGATCCCGACAAAGGCGACCCCGACCAAACCCGACCGAAGTCACTGAAGGGACGCGTCAAGCAGCGACGCCGGGACCGCCGCAGTCAGTACCCGCCTCTCCACCCAGACACAAGGACGTTTTTGACCTCGTTCTACCGCGAGGAGGTCGCCGCCCTTGAGTCGTGGCTCGGCCGCGACCTCTCGGCCTGGCGCACCTGACGCAGCGAGCCGCCGCGCACAGGTGAAGCCTTTCTCGATCTTCGTCGGCTGCGGTCGCTCGGGAACAACCGTGTTCGGGCTGATCTTCGATTCCCATCCGCAACTCGCCGTTGCCCATGAAGCTCATTTCGTGGCCGCGCTCGCCATCAAGAATCCCCATCTCATCAAGGAATTCGGTTTCGATCCGACTCGTTTTCTGGAAGGACTTGAGGCAAACTCCAACTTCCGCCGGTTGGCCGTCCCCCGCTCCGACATCGAGAAGCAACTCCAAGCGAATGACGTCACGGATTACGCCGGTGGGGTGCGGGCCGTGTTCGAGGTCTACGCCCGGCTGCGCGGCAAGACCCTTTACGGCGACAAGACCCCTGGGTATGTGAATCACTTGAGTTTGTTGGGCGGGCTCTTCCCGGAGGCGAAGTTCGTCCACATCATTCGCGACGGCCGCGACGTCACCCTCTCCTACATCGACCGCCCGGAATGGGGGCCGCGCACAATCGCTGAGGGCGCTTTTTATTGGAGGGCACGAGTGCAGCGAGGGCGAAAGGAAGGTGCGCTTCTCGGGCCAAACCGATACTTCGAAGCTCGCTACGAGTCGCTCATCGAAGACCCCGAGCGCACGGTCTCTGCGGTCTGCCAATTCCTCGGCATCGAATTCGTGCCCGAGATGCTCCGCTACCACGAGCGTGCGGTCCCCGTTGAGTCACTCACCAGGGATCCGCAGGCGTATGAGTCCTCCGCGGCGCCGCTGACTGCCGGCCTGCGGGACTGGCGGAGCCAGATGTCAACTGCCGACGCTGCTCTGTTCGACGCCATCGCCGGCGGCCTCTTGCAGGAGCTGGGTTACGGCCTTTCCGGCCAAAGGATCACGGTTGGCACGCGCTTGCGAGCCGGGTTGGGCTTCATTCGCTGGCAGGCCCGCCGGCTCGCGTCCAAGGTCGGCCGGTGAAGCCCTTCCCGGACCCCCAAATTCGGCAGGTGGGGGACGCCTAGAACGTTCTTTGGTACTAGCGCGCCGGAAACCGCATCGCTGGTGCCGAATTAGCTAGACAGCGGTCCTTACGTGCCAAATTTTCGGCCAGAACTTCCTGGAGAGGCCGGCGTGCGATAGCTTTGCAGCAGCCGGTCGGCGATGCGATCGGATCGAAACTCGGCGGCGCGTCGCCGTCCCTCCTCTCCCATTCGGTAGCGCAGTTCGCGATCCTTGACGAGTTGGCGCAAAGCCTCTGACGCGGCGGTGGCGTCGCCCACCGGGAATACCAATCCGGCCGGAGCCGGCGGAGGCTCGAGAAGGTCGCGAAGCGGCTCGAGGTCGCTTGCCACCACCGGTATGCGATTGAGCATCGCTTCGGCAGTGACCATCGAAAACGACTCCTCCCGCGACGGCACCAGGACGAGGTCGCACTGGTCGTAGATCCGCCGGACGTCGGAGTCTGGTCCCGGAATCGAGATTGACCTTTCGCTCAGTTGGTCGAGCCGGCTCCAGATCGGATTGGCGTAGGGATCGTCAAATCGTCTTGTGAAGAGCCGCCATTCCACGTCGAGGTCGGAAGACTGGGCGATGATCTCAGCCATTAGATCAAAGCCCTTTCGGTGGCTCGCCGACCCGAGGTATCCAACGACGAGCCGGTCCAAGGTCGGCTCCTCCTGGCTCCGTCCTTTCCCGAGCACCGCTTCTACGTCAACCGGGTTGGGGACGATCTCGACCTGATCGGTGCGGCAGAGCCCGTTGCCGACCACGACCTGTCGAGCAGTGTCCGAGACCGCGAACCAGTGCACCCGTCGGAACGCGAGTCGAAGGACGGGACCAAGTCGGCGCCCCCAGGGAGTTGCCACAGCATCGTGTACCCAAACCGTGATCGGGACGCCGGAGAGAAAGCCGGCCAGAGCCGCCAGGTTGAGCCCGCGAGAAGCATTGGCGTGGATGGCCAAGAGCCGGCGACGATGCATTATCACCCAGCGGGCGATCCGCAGAGACGACGCGATTCGGCGCCAGCGGGTGCCGTAAGAAAGCGGGAGGTGCTCCTCGCAGAGGCCCAAGTCGCGGACGTGCGCCAAGAAGGCGCCCTCCTTCGGGGAAGCCAGCACCCGTCGCAGGCGCGGGCCTAGGGCCGAGAGCACGGTGGCAAGAGAACGGTTGGACCCACCCATTGCCGCCGGCACCACGACAAAGAGCACGCTGTCGGGCTCGTCTCTCCTCATAAATCCATTCTTGCGTAACGTGGCGCTCTTTTTTCCTAGGGTTTTTACGCAGGAATGGAGGTAAGATTTGACGGTGGCGAGTAGGGGAGTTCGATGATTGACAGACGGGCATTTCTTAAGCGGGCGGGCCTATTTGTGGTTGCTACTGCCTGCACGACACCTGAGAATGAGAGCACCACGACTGCGGCGAACGCGCCTGCAACCACCGCGCACGACCATTCCGGCTCCACCTCGACTGCCGCCGCCAACGGGGCGAGCACCACGGTGCCCTTTGTTGAGCGAACGGACATCCTCCGGGTCGAGGGGTCGATGACAATCGATGAGTCGATGCGGGTGCCGGGGATCGTGATCGAGCCGGGAGCGACTCTGACTCTCGCCCCGAATCGCGACATCACTCTGGAAACTTCTGGCAATGTCTTGGTACTAGGAACCTTGGCGTCCAGCCCAGCCGCCGATGTGATTCATACGGTCCGGTTCGTCGACATCGACGAGAGCAAAGTGGTCGGTGGCGGCATGGACCTTCTCGAGACCGATGTCGGAATCTGGGTGATGGAGGGAGGGCGGCTCGAGCTGAACGGCACCGCCAAAACTGCCTGGTCATACGAGCCCGAGCAGAGCTGGCTACCCGATGACGAAATCGTGATCACCCCCACCGCGTCCGGCAATTTTGAGGGGTTTATCACGACCACAGCTGCAGGGCTCGCCGGAAAGATTCCCGCGGAGGTGGGACTCGGTTGGAAGGCGGAGCTTCTCAACCTGACTCGAAACGTCAGGGTCGAGGCAAGCCCAGAAGGCCGAGCTCACATTTTGATCCGGTCAACCTCACCCCAAACCATCCGCTATGTGTCTCTGACCAACCTGGGGCTCTTCGATGTGCTGGGCCGCTATCCGTTGCATTTTCATCATTCCGGTCCGGAAAGCCGGGGTTCGGTCGTCGAGGGTGTTGTAGCCAAGATGTCTGGCAGACACGCTTTCGTGCCTCACATGTCCGAAGGGATCACTTTCACAGATTGCATCGCGTTCGACACGACCGGGGATCCCTTCTGGTGGGATGAGAAAGAGGCCAGCCACGACATTGTCTGGGAGCGCTGTGTCGCTGCGCTCGTCCGCCGAGACGACAACAAACCAAACCGCCTCAGTGGGTTCCTCCTCGGCGGGGGAGACAACAACGTCATCAAAGACTCTGTGGCCGTGGGCGTCCTGGGCGGCCCAGAAACGGGAGGAATCGACTGGCCCGCTTCGGTTCGAGTCGGAGACTGGGCGTTTTCCAACAACATCTCGCACAACAACGAAGCCAACGGGTTCTGGGTTTGGCAAAACCAGATTGGCTCGACGGTTGAGGACTTCGTCGTGTACCACAACGGGCTTTACGGAATCTCACATGGCGCCTACAACAACAGCTTTGTTTATCGCAACGGCATCATCTATGGGAACTTGGAGGCGTCCATCAGATTCTCCGCAAACGGAGCGACCTACGAGAACCTGACTATCGACGGAGCCGGCATCACTGAGGTGGGGATCTTGACCGGACGTCACCCGGCCCAACCGGATAGCAACACTCTCTTCCTCAATAGCCCGATCGTCAACCACACGGGGCCGAAGGTTCTCGTCGAGGAAGGCAATCGGAGCGGCGATGCGGTCTTCTACGACTTTGTCGGTTGCGGGGTGGAGGAAGCCGACGTCGTGGTCGACGGCGGCTTGGCCGAAGGCTCTTTGATGCGAGTTCAGGATGGCGAGCGCGCCTTTGCAATCGATGACTCAGGCGCCGCCGAGGACATCGAGACCTTTGTGCCCGACCTTTACAGCATCGAGTATTAGGGCTTCGCCGCGGAGGGACGCCCTTTGCGGGAAAAGCGCCCTCCCCGCATACGCCGGGCGGCGATGCCCAGCTCGCGTCGCAGCGGCCAAAAGCGTCCCCGAGCAAGCTCCGGCGGCGGGTAACCCAGAGTGCCGGCAAGCGCGTTGACCTCGGGAGCGGGTTGGAATCCGAATCCCTTGTCCTTGCGCCATGCGCCGACCGAGGCGGGGGAGAAGCCAGAGCCCATTCCCGCCAACGTTTCGATGCCGACCAAGGCGCATATCCTTTGCAAGCAGGCGGGGTCCGAGACCAAGTCTTCATACCGCACGAGCAGCGTCCTCTCCCCAACCTGTGCCTTCAGCCAGAGCAGGTTCTGATAGGCGCGGACCCAGTCGTGCTGGCTTTTCTCGGGCGGAACTCGCCAGCGATTCCACATCGAGTAAATCGTGTCCATTGGGTCGCGAACGAGACCGATGAAACGAAAGGCGAGTTCGGACTGTCGATCCTCCGCCTCCAGAATCAGCGCTAGCGCGGTCCGATAGTGCAAGTGGTGAGGTGATTTCTCTAAGAAGACCGGCCGGTGGGCGTGGGCTAGCGCTCTCCAGCCCTCGAAGACGAGGGCGCGGTCGTCGCTAGGCACCTCAAAGCCGGGGGCGTTGTCGGTGCAGAGGGATTCCAGCGCTTGCCGGGCGCGAGAAGGCTCCATAGGAAGGACGTGAGAGTGGGCAATTTGTTCTTGGCCGCGGCCCAACAAGGCAGCCGCTTTGTTCCAAAACAGGGTTTCTCCCTCCTGATGGGGAGTTTTGGCCAAGGCGCGGACCGACGGATGCTTGAGCATCTCGGTCTGGAGGATGCTCGACCCGGAGGACTTGTCGGAGAGGATGAGGGCGCAGGTCGCGCCCTTAACCTCCTCCATCAAACGACTTCCAGCTCCCGGAGGACTCGGTAGGCCTGCTCGGCGATCGGCATCATTCCCTCGACGGGGAAATGAACGAAGTCGATCTGCTCGCGGACGCCCACACCCTTCAATGCCCGGTCCACGTCAATGATGTGAAAGTCCATGTTTCGAGAGAGCTCGGCGAGAGCGAGATGAAATTCACGCCGCCGCCGGCTGTGAGCGTTGTTCATCAGCTGGTAGTTGTGAACCGGCTTCGACGGGTCGATGACGAGCGAGTTGAGCACCACGACGTGGGCCTTGGAGCGCTCGCGGAGGGCCGCGATGAGCCTGCCCATGTTGGCGTAGAAGTCATCAACCCTGATTCTGCCAACGCTCTCGAAGTTCTTCTTGAACCAGTTGAGTGTGTCCGTGTCCTGGATGGCCTTCTCCAGCGACTGGTGAAGCCACAAACCGCCGAGGTCAACCAGGTAGCCATGCTCCTTGTGGCGATGGAGCGTCCTCGTCAGGTCGGAGCCGTTGGACAGCACGATCACATCCTTGGGAAAGGTCCCGAACTCTGGCGAGCGATGGATCGAAAAGGGCTCTGGGGAGAAGATGTGCGGCTCGAACACCCGGGCGCCGAGCTTTAGTCGCCGTCGGGCTTCGTCAAGATGCTCGGCCGGGATCCCGTCGAGCGTCTGGAGCATTTGGCGGGTGCTGCTGGCGCCGGCCTGACCGCCGTATTGGTCCTTGTAGATCGCCAGGGTGCCTTTTAGATGTTGACGAAGCATTGGCGCCGACACGAAGATCGAAGGCAGGTCGCAGCCGCCGCGGAGCACGATTCCGGTGCGGGATCCGTCGTCCTTGGTCGATTTCATCACGACGAAGTTTCCCCCGCTTTGCTGAACCCAGCCAGGGCCGCTCTCTTTCGTGATCTTGGCCCGCTGGCCGCGCAAGTACTTGTCGCGTACGAAGCGCTCCAGCTTGCCGTTCGGGCCAACCACCCGGCGGACGATCTTGACCCCCCCTTTCAGGGCCTTTTCCACCGCGGTCATCCCGTTTCCTCTACTTCCAAGGCGTTTGCCACCACTCGCATGCTGGTGGCGTCTGACGAGTCCGCCGGCAACGATTCTTCAGGCTCGGTGCTGAATATCGCCATCAAGTCGTCGAGAACCACCGTGTGGCCCTCCCGAGCAATGATCTCACGCAAGTATCCACTTTCGGAGGCCACAACTCTCATCACGAGCATGTCTTCGCCCTGCCGGACCTCGAACTGGTTGCGGTTCTTGGCCTTGGCGTCGAACTGAACCAGCTTGTGAGCCCGTTTGGTCTTGCGCAAGGCCATCCATGAGCTCAGCGAGATGTCGCAGATTTGGTCGCCAAACCCGACCGCGGCCCCGACGCCGACGTGCCAGGTGGCGACCCTGCCCGCACGAGCGAACTTCTCGAGGTAAGGCACCCGCAGAAGGAGGATCATCGCTGCTTCGCCCCCGCCTGAGCCATCAACGGTCGCTCCTCGAAAAAGCCGTAGTCGGCCAGTATCCGATAGATCTCGTCGCGGATCACGGCCGAGGCATCGGCGGAATAGTGGCCGAGGGATTCCACATGTCCGTGGGCGCCGATCTCGGCGAGCAAGCGATCGGAATCGATAACCGAGATGCCGAGCTGGTTGGAAAGATCGAGAATGGTTGACGCCACCTTGTGAGCGCGCAGGTTCGGGGAGTCTCCCGACCATCCGAAGTAATTGGTCACAGTGTCTGCACTGTCGACGGTCGACACATTGGCGATCAACACGTAGGAACCCGCCTCTTTGAGGGAGACGCACAAGGCCCGGAGCGCTGCTCGAAAGGTTTCCACGTCGAGCCGGCCGGCGGCGACCACGTCTGGCAGCAGGGAGAGAACTACAACATCGGGGGGGTCGGCCTGCAGACCGGCCAGATCGGCGACTAGCTCGGCCGCTGTCGCCCCCGCCCGGCTCTCGAGCTCGACCTTGTACTTACCGTCGAAATCGTCAGTCACCTTCTCGGCCAAGCCCTTCGTCAGCTTGGTTCCGCCATCCTCCCGAGATGCGACCAGGTCGATCAGCTCGGCGCCGCCGACCGCCAACACCCGCAATTGGGGCTGGCCCCCAAGTCGAGCTGTCACGCGGGGCGCTTGCTGGACACGAGCCCTGCCATTGCCGAAACGGACTCGAAGTTCTCGAGCGTCACCTCCTCAGGGTCGACCTCGACTCCAAATCGATCTTGGAGGAAGTTGACCAACAGAAAGATCCCGAGAGAGTCAATGACCTCGGTGTCAATCAGTCGAGTCTCGTCGGAGAGGTCGGCGCTCGCATTGAACTCAGAGATGATGTGCTCTTTGATCTGATCCTCTATCGATGCCACCTTCGGTCACCCTCCTTGTCTGAATCGAGGCGGGAAGGTTAAAACAACGGCCCAGGAAACGATTAAATCGAAACCCCGGCTGCTCGCATAACGGACCCAACGGACCCTTGCACGAACCTAGTTTCCCACCCCACCAGCAGTTTGCTAGGACCGGGACTCTACCCAGCGGCCTCTTGCATGTCTACGAGGTTTCCTGAGCATTCCGACCCTTTAGAGTGAACCAGTGAGGTTCCCGCGTCTCGCCTCGACGCTTCTGGCTTTGGTGATGGGGCTGGTTGGTTGGACAGGCCCGGCAGGCATCGCCCAGGCCGCCATCTGCTCCAACAGCTTCCTCCCCGGCCTCACCGCGCTCCCCGACCTTGGCACGGGCACCTACCAGGGGCTGCAAGGTGGGCTTTATCCAGGCGGCTCCAATTCGATCCCGGCCGGCCAGGCGTCTTTGGGGCTCAGTCTGGCCGGCCAGGTGCAGCCTCTCGACGCCAGCGGCAATCCCGACCCCGCCGGCCAGGTCGTCCTTGTGTCCATCGGAGTCTCCAACGCTGCCCAGGACTTTGGGGCATTCGTCTCCTTGGCCGCAGGCGATTCGCGAGTCTCCCCTTCCGTCGTCCTGGTCAACGGTGGTATCGGTGGCGAGCCAATCGATTCTTGGTTGGACCCCTCGGCTTCAACCTGGGCCGAAGTCGATACGCGGGTTGGCAGTGCCGGCGCCACACCCGCGCAGGTCCAAGTGGCCTGGGTCATGCTTCCCGACCGCAACCCGCTTCCGCTTCCATTCCCAACGGAGCAATGGAGCTACCGCGACAAGCTCGAGATCGTCCTCCGGAATTTGAAAACCCAGTTTCCCAACGTCCGGCTCGCCTACCTCACCAGCCTCTTCTATACGGGCTACGGGGTCGACCATCCCGACATCGAGCCCATCGCTTTCGAGGAAGGCTTTGGTGTCAAATGGACCATCCAGGACCAGATCAGCGGCGTCGGCAATCTCAACGCCAACTCCGCGGCCGGTCCAGTGGTGGCGCCGTGGCTCGCGTGGGGCCCATACGTATGGGCGAACGGCCTGGGGGCGGACGACGCTCCCGGAGGGCAGGCTGGGCGCGCCGACGGCCTCGAATGGCTATGCGCCGACTACGAGGATGACGGCATCCATCCGTCCGCGAGCGGCGAGGCCAAAAACGCCGCCATGCTCCTCGCTCACTTCATCTCGGCCCCGACGTCCTGTCCATGGTTCTTAGCCGCCGGAGTCGCCTGTGGCAGCGGACCCCTCCCCACCGGTTTCATTGACATTGGCGGCTCGCCGTTCGCCGCCGACATCGTCTGGATTGCCGATCAGGGCATCACCAACGGGTGCAAGCCGGCTCCCAATGCTCTGTTCTGTCCCAATGGCCTCGTCACCCGCGGCGAGATGGCCGCGTTCCTCTCCCGGGCGCTCAACCTCGTCAACAACGGCGGCGGGGATCTCTTCGGTGACGACGACACCTCGATTTTCGAGAACGACATCGACAAGATCGCCACGGCCGGCATCACCACCGGTTGCCAGCCGCCTCCCAACGCGCTCTTCTGTCCGGGGGGGCTCGTCACCCGCGGCGAGATGGTCGCGTTCCTCTCGCGGGCGCTCAACCTCATGGACGACGGTGGAGGAGATCTCTTCACCGATGACGACGGGTCGGTGTTCGAAACAGATATCGACAAGGTCGCCGCCGCCGGCATCACCTTCGGTTGCGCTCCTCCACCCAACGCTCGCTTTTGCCCCACGGAGCTCGTAACTCGGGGCCAGATGGCAGCGTTCTTGCACCGCGCTTTCGGCTAGGAAATAGACGCTCCGCAAATTCTCGGGTGACGAACAGATGTGGACAAGTTTGTCGCGTGGCGGGTCATTTGGCTCACCTGCAACCTGCCACCTTGAGGATTCTGCCAAGACCAGCTGGCCAGTATTTCCCATAGCACTTGAGAACTATTAAGGGTCCAGCCTTTGGTGCCGAAAGGGAACTCCGGGCTCGGGAGAGCGCAAGTGGAGTGGTACGGAGAGGGAGAATATATGAACGCAATACGCGCAGCTGGCGCACTCATTGTCGTTTCTCTGATGATCATGGGAATCGCCGGCGTTGGCGGCTCTCTTGCTCAAACGAAGGAGCAACAATCAGCGGGCGTTGCGGTTGCCGGCGCCAGGGTTGAGCGGCTCGACGCGAAGAGGATGGATATCCGTAGGCGAGATCGCGATCGACCGCAAGCGACAACCACGACCAGACCCAAGCAACCGCCGAACACCACCGCGCCGGAGACGACGTTGCCACCGACAACGACGACTTTGCGCACAACCACGACCGCCAGCACGACGACAATCGTCACGACGACCACCACCGCCCCACCGGCGACGACCACCACCGCCCCACCGGCGACGACGACGACTCGGCCATCGGAAACGACGACAACGACCGCGCCTCCACCGACCAGCTCCACAACACTTCCGGTGCCATCCGGTGAGCACTGGACCGTCATGTTGGGAGCCATTGTGGACAACGGGCCGAACCGTTCCTGGTGGAACGCGGTGTATATGCGCTCCCTGCCGTACGGACTCGCCACCGGTTGGACCGATGGCGACCGCGCCGGCTACCGCTGCCTCTACGGGTTCCTCACCTTGGACGGGGTGCCTGTGGGTCGTGTCACCTTCATGCGGGTTGATGGAGCCGCTTCCTATGGAATGGTGACTGACGAAAGGATGGTGGAAGGCGAAAGGTATTACGACGGCACGCTCGCTCCAGCCAACGCCCCCCAAGAGCTCGGCCAGTGCCCGGAGCCGAACGTCGCCTACGAGCCGCACACCGGTGCAGATCAGCGTCCAACCATCAAATACTCGACCCCGTCCGGCCAGCTGCTGGAAGTGAGGAACTACAAGACCCTCGTCCCTGGCCCGGGCATTACCTTTCAACAGACGGAGTCAGCCTCTGGGCAGATAACTGTGGTTGCTTACGAATGGGGCAACCCGGTGATCGTGGTCTACTACGAAAGCATCTCGCCGAGCGTGGTGATGAGCTCTGATATGTAGTCCAGGGGTTTCGACCAGGAAGCTGCGCCCTGTAGTTGGCAGGGCGCAGCTTCCTTTTGTGGGTTAACCGAGGCTCATCGCCCGAGCTTGGCGAGCCGGTGAAGGATGCGCCGACCTAAGCGATTACGCTTTTCTCGATCCTTGGAGCTGTTGGCGTGAGGAAACGGTTCCGTCGGAACTGGCTTGCCAAGGAAGGCGCAGAGCTTCTCCCAGCCGTAGCCGGCGCCGAGATCCATCACGAGCAAATCGTTGGGCCGGTCCTTGAAGTAGGACTGCACCTCCCGGTTATGGCTCTCGTAGCGCTCAACGTAGAGAGATTCATTCCCCTCGGGAGCGCCGACACCGTAGATCCACTGCCTCATCGGAGTCTCGGCGGCACCGAAGTGCCGCACCTGGCTCCGGATCCAGGCGTCTGTGGGGCGCACGGTCAGAACGAATTTGCTGTTTGGAAACCGGGCGTCGAGCTCCTTGTAGAGGAGAGGCCACGGATTGTCCTGGAAGGCGTCATACTTTTCCACCAATGCATAGGCCATCGTGTGCACGTTCTCGGCGATCTTCGGATCGTTGACTCCGTTTGGGCCGGTGACTGAGTACCCAAGTTGGCGTAGGGCCAGTGCCAGGCTGGTCGTGCCAGTCTTGTGAAAACCGATGCAAAACACCTTGGGACCCGGGGCCATGGGGCGACCTAGTCCAGAGGAGATTGTCTGACGCCCCGACTGAACTGGACCGTGCGCCGGAACCGGCTCCCCGCCACCTGAGCAGAGAGCTTGATCTCCTGTGCTTTAGCCTTGGCAAGCGTCCGCATCGGTATCGAGTCGAACCTGCGGCTGTAGCCCAGGTCGGAGAGCAATCCCCCCGCCACCGCCTCGAAGGCAAGGATGTCCGCCTCACTCATCTCGGTGATCCAATCGCGAATGCCGCGCTCGGGAGCCCTCGTCGCAGACTGATGAAAGTCTTCATAGGGGGTTTGCAGTCGCCCGGCCGCGTCTTCGTGGAAATCGAGCATCGCTGGGATGAACTCGAGATGAGCGAAATCACAGATGCGTTGCAGCTCCGCTGTGGGGTCGGCGACCAAGTCCTCATACCGGAGCTCCATGTAACGCGCCGGCCCCAGCGGCCGGCCCGCCTTGAGACCTGCGCCGACGTCGACTTTCCACTTGCGGGCCACCTCCCATATCGAGCGCGGACCCCACGGAACGCTGAGATATGAAAGCGCCACATTGTGGCCGTCACGAATGATATGGACGAATTGCGCCGTCGGGAACAGCTCCGCCAGAAGACCGATCGACTTCACATACATGGGAGTCTTGTCGCCCCACCGAGTCTTGCCATGCACCAACGCATACACCTTGAATAGGTGGGCAATCGTGTCGGCAAACCCCAGCAGCTTGGCGCCTCCGGCTCGCTCGAATACCAGGTCCGCGGGTATCTCCCACCTTTTGAAATGAGGGGACGCGGTGATCTGCTTGAGTAGCACGTCGCTGTCAAACTGTCCATCGACCGAATAGCTCTGCTGATGTCGGTACTTGTTCACAATGAAATGTGATTCGCCGGGAATGGCCAAGTCGGGATGTGAATCCATCATGAGACGGAGCATCGTCGTCCCTGAGCGCCCGCATCCCACGATGAAGATGGGGGCGGGTGAGTCAGTGTTGGGCACGGAGGGCAATCGGATCGCCTTTCTAGCAGGCTGGCAAACCGTGCAAGGGTAGCGGGCCAAACGATCAAACGGCCCGACGGATCGGACGTTGTCGTGGACATCGCGCCGACCTGGGACTAGCCGCACCGAGCGCCACCGAATCTAGGACTCTGTACCCCTTGGCGGGGACAAGGGTCGGACGTAGAATTGCCGAAGGAGAGGGTGACCGGGGTAACGCTTTGCTCGTTTTGAAGAGAACCGCATCGCGGCATCCTGGGTCTCCGTCAGATAGGTCAAATACTCGTGGCGAGCCCACCCATGGCGAGCCAGAAGGGAAACCCAATGGAGCAAGGTTCGGTTGACGTAGTTGTAATCGGTGGAGGCCCGGCTGGTTCGACCATGGCGTCTTTTCTGGCGATGAAGGGCCACTCGGTCACGGTGCTCGAGAAGGAGAAGTTTCCTCGTGAGCACGTGGGCGAATCGATGCTTCCGTTCTGCTACCACGTTTTTCGTGAGCTCGGCATCCTGGAGGAGATGAAAGAGCGCTGGGTTCGGAAACCCGGCGTTCGATTTATCGACGTCGACGGGATCACCAACACCGCCTGGTGCTTCTGGCATCACATCAAGGACGAGAGCGCGATGTCATTTCAGGTGATTCGGTCTGAGTTCGATGACATTCTGCTGAAGCATTCTGCGTCGCTCGGCGCGAAGGTCCATTACGAGACGCGGGTGATGAATGTCGATCTCGACGAGCAGGGCGGCGACGTTCAGGCGGTTGGGCCCGATGGCAAAGAGTTGAGGATCAGGGCCCGTTTCATCGTCGACGCCAGCGGGCGGGACACGTTCATGTCGAACCGACTTGGCACCAAAGTAGCCCACAAGGAACTGGAGCGTACGGCCCTCAGTTGCAGCTACTGGAAGGGCGCGAAGTTCGTCGACACCCTCGAAGAAGGGCTCATCCAGATCGTGTACCTGGGGGGAGAGAAGCAAGGGTGGATCTGGTGCATCCCGCTCGGTAACGACCGGGTAAGCGTCGGGGTTGTGGTGAACTCGTCCTACTACCGGGGACAGCGGGCCATGCTCAAGGACCAGGGTTTCGACGATTGGAAGATGGCGCTCTATCTCCAAGAAATCGAGGCCGCTCCCTATACGAAGAACATCCTCGACGGCGCCCACATGGAACGCGATTTGATGGTCAACGGGGACTATTCGTACCTCTGCAAGGAGAAATGGGGCGACAATTTCTGCTTGGTCGGCGACGCCTCGGCCTTCATCGACCCGATCTTCTCAAGCGGGGTGTTCATGGCTATGAACAGTTCTCGGATCGTGTCCGAAGTCGTCCACAAACGCCTTACGGAGGGCATCGAAGCTTCGAAGGAAGGCTTCCGGGAGGCGTACGAACGTGTGGTCGGCGCCTATGACGTAATCGACAAGCTCATCCGACTGTTCTATACGCCCGAAGCCATCAACTTTGCCCAGCTCGGATCAGCCGAGACGACGTTCGAGGACTTTGATCACTATCGGAACGCGATGGCGGTCTACCACTTCCTCATCGGAGGCGACTTCTTCGAGGTTGCGAACAAGTACAGCGGGTTTATCGAGTCACTGCGCGACCCCAAGTTGTTTGCCTCTTACAAGAACCTGGTCATCGACCGTCCGACCCTTTCGTCGCACACTTGCGACGTGACCCACGAAGCTGCTTTTCACCCCGGCCTTCTCAAGCACGAGCCACGCCGGGAACGAGAGCGGATCTAAGAACGGCCGTCGGTGGACTTCGATCTGAGCGACGAGCAGGAGGCATTTCGTGCCGCGGTGGTCGAATTTGGGGGCCGCCACCTCAATGAGGGCGTGGCTGAGCGGGACGCGAGCCATCAGTTCAGTGACGAGGCTTGGAAGAAGTGCGCCGAGTTCGGCATCCAAGGGCTCCCGATCCCAGTGGATTACGGCGGCCAGGGGGCCGACCCGCTGACGATCGTTGTTGGCATGGAAGCCCTTGGGTATGCATGTCGTGACAATGGGCTGATCTTCTCCCTCAACGCGCAGATGTGGTCGTGTGAGGTGCCGATCGTCCGTTTTGGCACTGAGGAGCAGAAACGCCGCTACTTGCCCGGTCTCGCCGATGGAAGCATCATCGGCATCCAAGGTATGTCCGAACCGGGGTCAGGGTCCGACGCCTTCAGCCTGAGCACCATTGCTCGCAAGGATGGCGACGAGTTCGTCCTCAACGGCTCCAAGACCTTCATCACCAACGCCCCGGTGGCAGACGTCTTCGTGATCTTCGCCACTGCCGATCGCTCCAAAGGGGCATTCGGTATCTCGGCGTTCCTCATCGATAGCTCGACGCCCGGAATCAGGATCGGCGCTCCGTTCCACAAGATGGGCCTGCGGACCTCTCCAATGAGCGAGATCACCTTCTCAGACTGCCGGATCCCGGCCTCATGCGTGCTCGGGCGCCTCGGGGCGGGGATGGCCATCTTCAACCATTCCATGGAATGGGAGCGGGGAATCATCCTGGCGGCGGCGGTGGGAACTATGCAGCGCCAGCTCGAGACCTCGATTGCCTACGCCCGGGACCGAAAGCAGTTCGGACAGCCCATTGGCAAGTTCCAAGCTGTGTCGCATCGTCTTGCGGACATGAAAGTGCGGCTGGAAGCCGCCCGGCTGCTGGTGTATCACCTGGGATGGGCCATGAGTGAAAAGAAGTCGACGACGGCGTTGGAGTCGGCGATGGTGAAGCTCTTCATCAGCGAGAGCTTTGTTCAGTCGAGCCTCGACACGATCAGAACCCATGGTGGCTATGGCTTCATGGCCGAAGCCGGCATCGAGCGCGATCTACGGGATGCAATCGGAGGGGAGATCTATTCGGGAACCTCGGATATCCAACGGAATCTCATCGCCAGACACCTCGGCCTATGACCGACCGGCTCCATCTCCTCCTCGAAAAATCGGCCGACGAGCACCCGGAGCGAACGGCGGTACTCGATCGCGAACGATCGGTCACCTACCGGGATTTGGATTTGGGAGCCAACCGAATCGCCCAGATGCTCAGGTCCAACGGCGTGGTGCCGGGTGATCGGGTGGGCATTTACCTGGACAAGTCGTTGGAAGCGGTGATGGGCATTTACGGGGTCCTCAAGGCCGGAGGTGTCTACGTTCCTCTCGACGCCCGCGCCCCGGTCGCTCGGCTCGCTTACATCGCCGCGGACTGCGGGATCGAAGTGCTGATCTCCTCTGGCAAGCAGGCTCAGCAAATATCCGAGCTGAAGAAGCTGGGTGCCCCGCTCCGAATGATCGTCAACGTCGGGGAGGCCGCCCCTGCCGACATCTCCGGCGTCGATGTTCTCAACTTTGCCGCGAGTGAGGTCTCCGACCGTCTGAACCTCCCCGGCAACGGGATGGACCTCGCGTACATCCTCTACACCTCCGGCTCGACCGGTGATCCCAAAGGGGTGATGCTCAGCCATCTGAACGGGCTCGCCTTCGTACGATGGGGAATAGCCGAGCTCGGTATCGGGCCAGAGGATCGCCTCTCGAGCCACGCCCCGTTCCATTTCGACCTGTCGATCTTCGATCTTTTCGCGGCTTCGGGAAGTGGGTCGGCGATTGTCCTGGTCCCGACCGCGACCTCCGTATTTCCAGTCGAGATCGCCCGCTTCATTCGCCAGAATGAGATCAGCGTCTGGTACTCAGTGCCGTCGATCCTCTCGCTGCTTGTGCAGCACGGCAATCTCGAGGACGGCGATCTGCCCAGCCTGCGGGCGGTCGTCTTTGCCGGCGAGGTCTTCCCCAGCAAGTTTCTGGCTCAACTCATGAAGAAGCTCCCGCAGGCGTCGTTCCACAATTGGTATGGACCAACCGAGACCAACGTTTGCACCGCCTATCCAGTCGACACCGTGCCCGATCCCGGCGGGTCCGACATTCCGATCGGCAAAGCGATCACCGGAGTCGAGACCCTGGTGGTGAACGAAGACGGAAGTTCCACGACCGCAGGCGAGGAAGGCGAGCTGCTCGTCAGAGGCCCGACCGTGATGGCCGGCTACTGGGGCGACCCGGCCAAGACCGCCGCCAAGTTGGTGGACGACCCCGAGCACCCGGCTTCCAAGCTGTACAAAACCGGCGACCTGGTGGTCGAAGAACCCGACGGGAACTATCGCTTTCGGGGCCGGCGCGACCATCAGATCAAGAGTCGGGGCTACCGCATCGAGCTGGGCGAGATCGAAACCGCGCTCAACGCTCATCCCGATGTTGTCGAATGCGTCGTCGTGGCGATCCCTGACGAGGTGATCTCGAATCGGATCGAGGCCCATGTGGTCCTCACCGGTGAGCAGGAGACGAGCCGGCTGATCAAATGGTGTGCGGGACGAGTCCCTCGGTACATGATTCCGGAGTCGTTCAGGATCGCCACGGCGCTTCCTAAGACCAGCACCGGCAAGATCGACAGACAAGCTGTACAAACAAGCGATTCCAAGGAGTTGGAACCATGACGAAAAGGATCAAGACCGACGTAGTGGTGATTGGCGGTGGTCCCGCCGGCGCCGGGGTTTCCCTGCGCCTCCTCCAGCGGGGGATAACGCCTGTGGTCGTCGAACGGGAGAAGTTCCCGCGATTCCACATCGGGGAATCCATGACCGGAGAATGCGGCAACCTGGTTCGCGGGCTCGGCTTCAGCGAGGAGATGATCCGCGATGAACATCCCGTCAAGCACGGGGTGGTGGTTTCGGGAACCAAGGGCAACCCCGACTGGTGGGTCCCGATGATGCGTCGCCACCCCGACCTGTCCTCGGAATTCAACCCCACCTGGCAGGTCAGGCGCGCAACTTTCGACACGATGCTCCTCGACACGGCCCAGAACCGAGGTGCCGAGCTCGTGGCAGGCAAGGCGACCTCTCCTTTGACAGAAGATGGGGCGGTGAGCGGGGTCGAGGTCGAGCGGGATGACGGTGAGACGGTCCAGATCGACGCCAGGATCACGCTCGACTGCTCGGGGCAGGCCTCTTTCCTCGCCAACCGCAAGGCGACGGGTCCTAAGTACTTAGGGTCTTACGACAAGCAGATCGCGATCTTCTCGCATATCAAGAACTTCGTCCGGGACGAAGACACCGATTTGCCCCGGGTCAAGTCCACCAACACCCATATCTTCTATACGAAGAAGTACCACTGGGCCTGGGGGATCCCCCTCGACTCCGAGGTGACGAGTGTGGGGATCGTGGTGCCGGCGGAATACTTCCGCAGCAAGAAGGAATCGCGCCACGACTTCTACGTTCGCGAGCTGCGGGAGCTCAACCCGGGCCTGGCTCGCCGGACGGTCGAGGCCGAGCTCGTAGAAGACGTGCATGTGATTCCCAACTACTCCTTCCAGGTCGCCGGGTTCGCCGGCAAGGGTTACCTCTGCATCGGCGACGCCCACCGCTTCGTGGATCCGATCTTCTCGTTCGGTCTTTTCGTCGCCCTGGCGGAGTCGGAGTTGGCCACCGATGCCACGGTGGACTATCTCGAAGGCAAGCTCGGTGGGGACAGCCCTTTCCGCGATTACATGATCGCCGCCGAGAAGGGCATCGACGTCCTCGAGGACACGATCGACACCTTCTGGGAGAACCCACTCGCGTTCGCGGTGATGGTTCACGGCAAATACCGGGAGCCGATGATCGACGTGTTCTCAGGACGGATCTATGAAGGCATGCCGAATCAGAATCGAGAAGGGGCCATGGCGGCCTTTCGCAAGCTCCTGAAACGGGAGAGGGCGTACGACGACCAAACCCTGTTCTCGATCCCGATTGGCTCGCGCTATCACGCGGAGCGGGCTGCGCTTTGGAACTCCGAGCTCGCGTCGGTCGAGACGACCGAGCGCTGGATTCGGGACAACACCCTCCCCGGCTAGAGACTCATCCCCTCTCCCGTTTCTCCCCCCCGGGAGGGGGGAGTGGCCGCCGACGAAGGAGGCGGACGAGGGGGGCGTCTTCTTGGGACG
>JBPCQV010000220.1:0-9960 GCA_050997725.1 Acidimicrobiia bacterium | reverse complement strand
GGTCAGGGGTAACAGCACCTTCAGGCGCTCGGCGGCGTCGGCTCCGATCAAGTTCGAGGCCGGAGCGGGTGCTCCGGCCTCGGTGCCTGGATCATTCTCGACTACAAGTCACGCCTGTTGAGAACGTTCTCCGCTCGCTAGGTCTCACAGCTCGACTCCGATTCCGCGTCGCAGGCGTCAGCATCGTTGCCGCCGTTGGCGCTGTCGATCCCCGGACCTCCGTTGACCGTGTCGTTGCCGTTATCGCCCGTTAGCACGTCGTTGCCGTCACCGCCGTCGATCACATCGTTGTCGTTGCCGCCGGCGATGTTGTCGTTGCCCGCGCCACCGTTGAGCGTGTCGCTGCCATTGTTGCCCAGAATCGAGTCGATGCCCTCACCACCGTCGACGACATCGTTCTCGTTGCCGCCATCGAGGGTGTCATTGCCCGCGCCGCCGATGAGCGTGTCTGTGTTGTTGCCCCCGTTGGCGACGTCGTTACCGCCTCGCCGAGGATGCGGTCGTTGCCGTTATTGCCAAGCAGGTTGTCGATGCCGGCCCCGCCCACGATGCAGTCGTGGTTGTTCCCACCATCGATCGTGTCGTTGCCGCCAAGCCCGAAGATGAGGTCGCGGCCGTTGCCACCGGCGAGCGAGTCGTTGCCGTTGGTTCCGACGATCACGCGGTCGAAGATCATGCCGGCGCAGGCGGGCGGCGCGTCGTAGTCGCTGGCATCGCAAGCGTCTCCCTGGCCGTCGCTATCGGTGTCGAGCTGATCGGGATTAGCGACCAGCGGGCAGTTTATCGTCCGCGTCCTCCACACGTCACACCGTCGCCATCGTCATCGGCATCGCAAGCGTCGCCTAGGCCGTCGCTATCGGTGTCGAGCTGATCGGGGTTAGCGACCAGCGGGCAGTTATCGTCCGCGTCCTCGATGCCGTCGCCGTCACTGTCCGGCGCGCTCTCGCAGGTGAGCGTCGCGGTGTAGTCGAGGCCGGTGGGACCGCTGTAGTTGTAGGTGTCGAATATCAGGACATTGCCGGTCGCCATGAAGGGGACCGCTGGAGCGATGGCCACAAACGGTCCCTCGGGTGGGCCGGTGAGGTTGGCCGTATAAACGCCCAGTGACGGCGGCGTCGTGCCGAAGAGAACGTGGTTCAGCAAGACCCTGGAGTCGTTGTCGACGTGGAGGAGCACGGACAGCCGCGCCGACGCCGGATCGCAATCCGCAGGAAGGTCGAAGATGCGCCGGTAATAGATGTGCCGGTACGTGTGCTCTCCGCCGAAGCCCGCCGAGCTGGTGATCCAGGCGCTGCCGGAAATGGGCAACGGCCAGGCGGAAAACCGCTGGACGAAGGGGGCCTGCCAGGGTCCCGCCGGAACGGCGGGAGCGGGAAGGATGGAAGCGGGACCTCCCACTACGAACTGGTCAGCCGAACCGCTCCCCAGGTAATTGTGACGGTGTCCGCACGCGCTTCGGCGCTAAAGCCGATAGTGGCGGCGAGGACCAAGAACAGGCCAAGCACAAACCTCTTCATTGAAAGCTCCTTTCAAGCCTCAGTACGCTTGGAAGGTAAGGTCGCCCCCGTACGGAAACGTTACTTGAGCGCCTCCTTACATCCGATCGTGGTCAGATTGGCGCATGCTGTCCTGCTACCCGTCACCTAGATTGCGGAGTTGCTGTGGAGCCGCTCTATTACGCCGACTATCTCCAGCTGAAAAAGCTCCTCGATTCACAGGACTTGGAGTCGACTCGGGCTGGAAACACAGTCCACGACGAGATGCTTTTCATCATCGTCCACCAGACTTATGAACTCTGGTTCAAGCAAATCCTCTGGGAGCTGGAAGCCATCACTGCGGTCTCGAGCGCGCCGTCCGTCGACGAGAGCGAGATGCTGCAGATCGTTGCTCATCTCGAACGGATCGTCGAAATCCAAAAGTTGCTCATCGCTCAGATCGACGTGCTGGAGACGATGACGCCCCTCGACTTTCTCGAGTTCCGCAACTACCTGATCCCGGCTTCGGGTTTTCAAAGTGCCCAATTCCGGATGATCGAGAACCGGTTTGGCGTCCGTCCCGAGGATCGAGTGCGGCTAGCCGGGGCGCCCTACACAACGGCCCTCGACGAAGCCGATCGAGAGGCCGTCGAAGAGACCGAGACCGGAGCAAGCCTCTTCGAGCTAGTCGACCAATGGCTCTCGCGCACTCCGTTTCTCGACGAAGGCGGTTTCCATTTCTGGGCCGAGTACCGGGGAGCGGTGCGAGCCATGCTCGAGGCCGACCGGGCGGTGGTCGCAGCCAACCCCAATCTCACCGACGGGGAACGTCAAGCTCAGCTCCAAGGCTTCGATCACACCATGGAGTTGTACGAGGCCGTTTTCGACCCCGAACGTCACCAGGTGCTCATCGCCAGCGGGGAGCGGCGCCTTTCCTTCCGCGCTTTCCAGGCAGCATTGTTTATCAACCTCTACCGGCACGAACCTGCCCTGCAGGGACCGTTCCAGTTGCTCACCGGGCTCGTCGACATCGACCAGGGCTTCACCGCTTGGCGCTACCGGCACGCGTTGATGACGGTACGGATGATCGGTCGCCGGATCGGGACCGGCGGCTCTGCCGGCGCCGCTTTTCTGACCCGCTCCGCCGAGAAAAGCCGGGTCTTTACCGATCTGGTCCAGCTGGCGACGTTCATGATCCCTCGCTCGGCGCTGCCGCCATTGCCCGCCGAGGTGGAAAGCCGGATGCGTTTTCGTTACGAGCCGTGAGTTACCGCGCTCTTTTCGGCCGCTTTCTGGCCGCCGACCCCAATCGACTCCACTTTGCCGCCCACAGCCACCATCCCTGGCCCGACGTCACCTACGACGCCCATATCCGCTGGTGGGAGGAATCGGCTCTGTTCATGGACGACAAATGGGAACCCTTCTTCGCTGAATTCGTTCCTCGACTCCGGAGGAGGCTTGGTAGGTTGCTGGGGCTCGGGGATGGATCGACGATCGCCGTTGCTCCCAACACTCACGAGCTCATCAACCGGGTCTTCTCTTGTCTGCCAACGCCCGTCCGCTTGGTCACCACCGAAGGCGAGTTCCACTCTTTCGACCGTCAATCCCGCCGCTGGGAGGAAGCCGACGTCGCTCAGGTCCAACGGGTTCCGGTCGAGCCCTGGGATAGCTTCGGCGAGCGGATGGCGAAGGCGGCAACCAACGCCGACTTCGTCTATTTGAGCAGCGTGTTCTTCGATTCGGGCTTCGTGGTCTCGGAGATCGCAGATTTGGTTAAGGGCATTAACGACGAGACCTTCGTCGTCATCGACGGCTATCACGCATTCATGGCTATGCCGGTCGATCTGAGGCCGATTTCGAATCGGGTCTTCTATCTCGCCGGTGGATACAAATACGCCATGGCCGGGGAGGGGGCCTGCTTCATGCACTGCCCACCCGGCTACGGATCTCGCCCGGTCGACACAGGTTGGTACGCCGGTTTCGGAGGTCTCACCGAGCGCGCGGAGAACGTCGGCTATAGCCCGGGTGGCGATCGTTTTCTCGGGGCTACCTTTGATCCCTCGGGGTTGTACCGGCTCGAGTCGGTGCTCGCCCTCCTCGAGGAGCGCGCCATCACTCCGGCCGCGATTCACGCCCACGCGGGTGCTTTACAGGAACGATTCCTCGCCTCCGCGCCGAGCCTCGGAGAGCTGATCCCTCCCATCGGCTATGAGCGCGGCAACTTTCTCACCTTCCGCACCCCAGACGCGGGCGACCGCTACCGCTCGTTGCGTGCCAATGGAGTCGTGACCGACTACCGCGGCGACCGCCTCCGCCTCGGGTTTGGGATCTACCAGGATCCCGAGGATGTCGATCGGCTACTTGAGCTCCTCTAGCCGGCTACCGCGGGGATCTTCTCCATCGCCGAGCGCACCGCTTCTTCCGGATAGTCGTAGTCCACGAGCTTTCCGTCGAGGAACGAGCGATAGGCGCCCATGTCGAAGTGGCCATGCCCGCAGAGGGCAGTGAGGATCACCTTCTCCTCACCGGACGCTTTCGCCTTTAGCGCTTCCCGCACCGCCGAGGCGATGGCATGGGAGGGCTCGGGGGCGGGGACAATCCCTTCGGCGCGGGTGAACTGCACCGCCCGCTCGAAGCATTCGACCTGGCCGATGGCCTCCGCCTCGACCAACCCCAGTTCCTTGAGGTGGGAGACGAGCGGCGCCATCCCGTGATAGCGGAGACCACCGGCGTGGATCGGACTGGGCACGAAGTCGTGGCCGAGGGTGTGCATCTTCACCAGCGGCGTCATCCCCATCGCGTCGCCAAAGTCGTAGGCATAGACGCCTTTGGTCAACGACGGTGACGCCTCGGGCTCGACGCACCGGATGACCGGATCCATCTTTCCCGCCATCTTCTCGCGAAGGAACGGAAACGAGAGGCCGGCGAAGTTCGATCCCCCGCCGGTACAGCCCACGAGCAGGTCTGGCTGCTCACCGAGGCTCGCCAGTTGCTTCAAGGCCTCCTCACCAATAACGGTCTGGTGCATGAGCACGTGGTTGAGCACACTGCCCAGCGAGTACTTGGTGTCCTCGGCGCCAGCGGCTGCTTCGACAGCTTCGGAGATCGCAATGCCGAGACTGCCCGGCGATTCGGGATCCTGGGCGCGGATGGTCCGCCCGGCATTGGTGAGGTCGGAAGGGCTCGAATGCACTGTGGCCCCGAAGACCTCCATCAGCGTGCGCCTGTAGGGCTTCTGTTGGAAGGAAATCGCCACCTGCCAAACCTCACATTCGATTCCGAACTGCGCGCAGGCGAAGGCGAGAGCGCTGCCCCATTGGCCCGCCCCGGTTTCGGTCGTGAGCCGCTTGGTCCCTTCCTGGGCGTTGTAATACACCTGAGGAACCGCGGTGTTCGTCTTGTGCGAACCGACCGGGCTCACCCCTTCATACTTGAAATAAATGCGGGCGGGCGTGTCGAGTGCCTTCTCCAGACGACGTGCGCGATAGAGAGGAGTCGGTCGCCACATCTTGTAGATGTCGAGGACCGCGCCGGGGATGTCGATGTAACGGTCTTGACTGACCTCCTGGCCAATCAGCGCCATCGGGAAAAGAGGAGCGAGGTCGTCAGGTCCGATCGGCTGATGCGTCCCTGGGTGGAGCACCGGCGGCAGCGGGCTCGGCAGGTCCGGCTGGATGTTGTACCAGGCCTCCGGGATCTCCGACTCCGCGAGGACGACTTTGGTGACTTCGGCCATGTCCACGGTCCTTTCTCGGCGAAGTCCCGAAACCTAGCCTCAGTCGGTCGGTTCGTGCTCCAAGAAAGCCGTAACGACGAGCTCCACCTTGGCGGCAGGATCGAAAAGCTCGCTGATCCCGAGCAAGGCGATTGGCGGGTAATGGCGGCCGAAGATGGAACGGTAGGCCTCACCGATTGGTTCGAGCGATTGGCGGTAGGAGTCGATGGTGGTGGTGAAGATCTGGAGCGAAATGACATTCTCCGGTTTGGCTCCCGCCGCGGCCAGTGACGTGACAACATTGTGACAAGCGATCCAAAACTGGTCGACGAGCCCATCGTCGATGGTCCCATCCTCGTGATGGCCGGTCTGGCCGGCAAGCATCACGATTTGGCCGGGTCCGGCGACAATGACGTGGCTGAAACCGACTGGACGGGGCAGGCCGGCCGGGTTCAGAATTCTCATCGGCCCGTGAAACGCGGCGACTCGCGAGCTACGAAGGCGCGGTAGAACTCGCGATGATCGTCGCTTTTCATCAGCAGCGCCTGCGCCCAAGCCTCCAGTTCGATGGCCGAGCCGAGGCTCATGTCCTGCTCCCGCGTCAAGAGCGACTTGGTGGCGCCGATCGCCCAAGCCGGTCCGGAGGCGAGGGTCGCGGCGAGGGCGTCGGCCGTCGCCGCCAGTTCGGCATCTGGCACGACCCGTCCAAGTCCCATCGCCGCCGCCTCCTCGGCCCCGAGGCGTTCGCCCAGCAGCAGGAGCTCAGACGCCCTCCCGAAGCCGACGACGCGGGGCAGCAGATAGGCCGCTCCCATATCGGCACCGGCGAGTCCCACCCGGGTGAAAAGGAAATGGAACGAGGCCGACGCCGCCAGCATCCGCAGGTCGGCGGCGAGGGCGATCACCGCGCCGGCACCGGCCGCCGTCCCGTTGACCGCGGCGACGATCGGGATCGGCAGCTCGCGCATCCGTTGCACCACCGCTCCCGTCATCCGGGTGAACTCGAGCAGTTCGTCGGTCGCCATGTCCTGCAGCGCGCCGATGATCTCGTTGACATCGCCACCGGAGCAGAAGCCTTTGCCGCGTCCGGTGATGACGAGCGCGCGACAGCGCCCGTCATGTGCGAGCTCGCCGAGCAGATCGCGGAGGTCGGCGTACACCTCGAAGGTGAGGGCGTTGAGCACCTCGGGTCGATCGAAGGTGAGCCGTCCCACGCCGTCGCTGATCGCAAAATCAAAATGATTCCACTCCGCGGTCGGGCCAGCAGATCCCTGGAACGGCACCGGGTAAACCTACAGCGTGTCGATCGCGCTCCGCAGCCAGGCTTCTAGGCGATCGCGACTCAGCTCACCTCTTTCGATCAACCCCAAGATGAAAGTTGTGGTGGGCCACAGAGTCCCCAGCCAGGGCAAGCCCATTCATACGCAGATGCACGTCGGCGCAGGCCACGGCTGTTCGCTTGTTGCCGTCGAGGAACGGGTGGTTCTGAATGAGACTTTCCAGTAGGGCAGCAGCCTGCTCAAGCGGACCCTGGTAATAGCCCGTTTGCGGTCTGAAGACAGCCGCTTCCAAGGCCCCCATGTCTCGCACCCCAATCGTTCCACCAAATTCCTCGATGAGCAGGTCATGGATGGCGATGACCTCGATCACCTCGAGGAAGAACGTCAACTATTCGGCGAGCTTCCGATACAGGTCCCGATGCCGAGCAATCGACGCTTTGGCATGAGCAATCACATCGGGACGCGGAAGTTTCTGGCCCTTCTTCCTCGCTACCCAATCGGAAAGCGCCTCATCGATGACCGACTGGAAGAGACGGCCATCTTTAGCCGCGAGACTCCTCACCTCTTCCAGCAGTTCGGGCCGAGCCTGAGAGGAAAACTTCTCCTTCATGATTAATCATGATACGTCATGATCAATCATGACGTAACTCAATCGCACCAGGTCGGCGCGACCGGCGGCAATGATCGTGTTGGCTTGGTCGATTGTGGTTATTCCTCCGCCGACTAGTACCGAAACCCCGGTCCGATTACGAATCTGGGCCGCCAGGGGAACGAGATACCCGGCTCGGAACGGAGGGTCGTACTCCGCCACCGCCCCCCCGCCGCAAACCTCGACGACATCGACGCCGGCTTGAGCCAGGGCAGTGGCGACGGATGAGGCGTCGTCCTCGGTGATTCCGCCGGCACGCCAATCGGTGGCCGAGAAGCGGAAGCCGAGCGGACCTTCCCAGACCGATCTCGCCGCCTCCACGACCTGCAGCGGAAACCGCAACCTTCCTTCGAGGGGACCCCCGTAGCGATCGCTTCTCCGATTGGTCAGAGGCGAGATAAAACTGGCGAGAAGGTTTCCGTTGGCGCCATCGAGCAAGAGCATCCGGGCGCGACCGTTCCATTGTTTGGCGGCGTTGCCGAAGCACTCCGCGATCTCTGCGAGGTCACCTTCGCTTGCTTCGCGAGCAGCGACGCGGGAGCGGGTATAGGCGATCGGCGAAGCGGCCCATGGCACCAGATCCTGGCTAAGTGGCGGACGATCAAGGCCATCGACCGCTGGACGACTGCCGGCGCGGGGACCGGCATGGGAGAGAATCACGACATCGGCCGCGTCGGAGTACTCACCACTCAGCGGGTCACTGGAACTGCGACGACCATCGGCCCGCACGGCCAGTGGTGGCGAAATCGTCATCCCCAGAGCTCCGCCGATAAGGCGGCTGGCGAAGGATTCCCCGCCGAGTGAAAGCGGCGCCAAGGCTGGGGGCAGCGGTGTTTCCTTGGCGCCTACCACGGCGCCGTTAGCGGCCTGCACCAGTCTCGGATCCTGGCGTTGCACATCGAGATGGTTGACCCGGCCAGAGCGGGTTACGAGGTTGAAGCTAAAGGTCGCATCAGGAAGTTGCTCGAGATCGGCGACGTGGGCGAAGTAGTCGGCGCTGGCCAGGGCAGCTTCCTGGAACCGCTCAACCGCGGGCCGGCGCACGGCTTCGTAGTTGGACAGCGCGACCGCGAGGTTGCCGGGGAGGTTCAGCGCCTCGGCCAGGGCGAGCGCGTCCTCCATCGCCAGCTTGGTCCCCGACCCGATCGAAAAGTGCGCAGTGTGGGCGGCGTCGCCAAGGAGAACCAACGGGGGTGTGCCCTCACGGATCCAGCGGCGGTTGCGCAAGGTAACGAATTGCAACCACGTTGAGCGATTCGACATGAGTTCGGCGCCGTCGAGGAAGCCATCAAAGGTCTCGCGGCAGAAGGCGATACTGGCGTTCTCGTCAGCGTGGTCGAGACCTGCCCGTCGCCAGCTTTCATCGGCTGTCTCGACGATAAAGGTCGACATGCCGGCCTCGTAGGGATAGGCATGGACCCAGAAGAGTCCGTCGGTCGTCGGCTGGAACACGAACGTGAAACCGGGGAGGGCCCGGCCGAGCCCCAGCCAGATGTAGCGAGTGGGGTGGATCCACTCATTGGGACCGAAATGAGACGCGAACCTTTGCCGCCACGCCGAGTTGACACCGTCGGCGACGACGACGAGGTCGTAGCCCTCGACAGAACCGGGCGCGAATTCGGTTGAGTAAACGATTTCGACCCCGGCGTCAGTCGCCGCTTTGGCGAGCAGCCCGAGGAGGGTGCGGCGGGAGATGGCGGCGAATGGTTGACCGGCGACGATCGTCTCCTTCCCTGCCCTGTGAATGCGGATCGTCGACCAGCGCATCAGCGCTTGATCGAAGCGGCGTGAGAGTCGTTGATCGGCTCCTTCGAGCTCGGTGAGGGTGCCTTCGGAGAAGACCACCCCCCAGCCGTAGGTGGCGCCGGGAGGATTGCGCTCAAAGACCGTGAGGTGATGGCCGGCGCGCTGGGCGAGAAACGAGAAGTAGAGACCGGCCGGACCGGCGCCCACTACCGCGATCCTCATCGCAGGGCGACGGCGGCGAGCCGGTCGACTTCGTCGATGTCGGCCGTGGTGGGGAGCAGGACCAATTCCTCGCAACCAGCCTCTTCGTAGGAGCGAATGAAGGACGCGACCCTTTCTGGGGTTTCGAGGTTCTCATCGACGATCCGCTCGGCGAAAGGGCCGGTGAAGGCGTAGTAATCGAGCAGGTAGCTCCGGCCGGCCGCCGGGTCCCCCAAACCGAAATATGCCTGGGCCCACAGTTGTGGCTTTCCGGGCCGGCCAACTTCTTCCCAGGCGATCTTCGCCTTGGAAGCCGCAGCCGCAAACGAGCGAGCGGGACCGCCACCGTGGACATAGCCATCGGCCAGACGGGCCAGTCGCAGCAAGGAGGGACCCGAGCTGCCACCCACCAGTAAATCCGGACCGCCGGGGGTGACAGGGCGGGGGCCGACCTGGCCGTCCTCCCAGTGGTCACGGATGCGGGCGAGCTGTTCGGTCAGCCGCCGTCCACGCCCGCGGTGGTCAATCTCGGCATGCTCGTAGTCGTCGAGTCGGGCTCCGAGTCCGAGACCGAGAGTCAACCGGCCCCCCGATAAAGCGTCGAGAGTGGCGGCCTGGCGGGCAAGCAGCACCGCGTTGTGCAACGGGCCGATCACCACCATCGTCACCAACCGGATCCTCGCGGTTACGGCGGCGGCGGCGGCCAAGCTGACGAGGGGCTCGTAGGCGTCATAGTTGACCCGGTCCAAGACACCCAGACTCGAGAAGCCGGCGGCTTCAGCGCGTTCCGCCCATTTCACGACGAGATCGGAGTCACGGGCCGGGATGGCACTGGGTAAGCCGATGCCGACGCGCATCAGCCGATGCTAGGCCGGTAGGGTGCCGGCAGTGGAC
>JBPCQV010000176.1:0-5124 GCA_050997725.1 Acidimicrobiia bacterium | reverse complement strand
CACGGAGCCCGAGCCCACCACCACGACCACGGAGCCCGAGCCCACCACCACGACCACGGAGCCCGAGCCCACCACCACGACAACGGAAGCGATCCCCTAACTGAGCGCGTGACCTGCGATCATCAGCTCATGCACGCCGAGGATGCTCACGACTACATCTCCTTCCGCGATCCTGACGAGAACCGCACCTGGCTCTTCGATGCGACCTTTCTTCGTTCGTCATGGTTGTGCATCTTTGGACGCGGTTGCCAGGGGATCTACACGACGCCCACACCCGAGCTCTCCCAGGGATGCTGCTCGATGGGAGCGTGGTTCACCGATGAAGCAGACGTGGCCAAAGTCGAACGCCATGCAGCCCTGCTCACCGACGACAACTGGCAGTTTCGCAAGAAGGCGGGGACGAAGATCTGGCGACAGCGAGGCGAGGACCAGACATCGCGGCTCGTCGG
Source organism: Acidimicrobiia bacterium (assembly GCA_050997725.1). Taxonomy (GTDB): domain Bacteria; phylum Actinomycetota; class Acidimicrobiia; order Spongiisociales; family ZC4RG35; genus JACCTH01. The sequence goes on along the minus strand of JBPCQV010000176.1, from coordinate 4,675 downwards.
CGATGCGTGCATCTTTCTCAATCGTCCAGATTTCAAACGCGGTGCCGGCTGTGCTCTCCATTTGGGGGCGCTCGACGCTGGTGAACGACCTCTCGACTGGAAACCGAATGTCTGCTGGCAACTACCCCTGCGGCTCGAAGAGGACACCGACGGTCACGGCCACATCACTTCCGTGCTTCGTGAATGGAAGCGGCGGGACTGGGGTGACGGCGGCGCTGAATTTGCGTGGTGGTGCACCGACAGCCCCCTGGCCTTTGTCGGGGGCGAGGCCGTCTACGAAAGTCTGAAGGGCGAGATCATCGAGATGATCGGCAAAAAGGTTTATGCGCTCATGGTGGAGCAGTTGAACCGGCCCCAACCGCTCCCCCACCCGGCTCTTCGTAAGAAGGACAAAGCGCGACGCTCACGAATCCCGGCGACGCCGGTCCAGGGCTGACCTTCCCTCCCGTTTTCGCGACCGGCGCCTCGCTTCCACATGTCGGGCAGTAGGTGAACTTGGCAGTCGTCGACCAGTACGAGGGCCCCATGGCGCTGGCACCCTGGCTGGAGCGCATTGCAACAAACCGTCATGAGAAATCCGTCTACGCCAAGACGTTGCTTCTGATCGACCTCAGTGGCATCCACCTTGGCGTCGATGATTGGGAGAACAATGTGGTTGGTTGGGCAGAGCGCGGTTGGGAAGCAGAAGACCGACTCGAACTGACCGGCGACCCTCTCCCCTGGCGGAAGCCGGGGGAGTACCCGAGCGCAGCGAGGGGGAGGGGGCGCTGTCCGAGTGCGTTACTACGGGGCCCCCTCGTCCGCCTCCTTTCGTCGGCGGCCACTCCCCCGCCTTCCGGCAGGGGGAGAGGGTCGACCGTCGACTACGAAGAGGCGCGCTCGATCACGAGCGCTTGCGAAACAGGCCTTTCACCCAGGAGACGAGGCTTGTCAAGAAGAGCCGAAAGGGTTTGACATCAGCCGCCTTTATCTCCGAGGCCGCCGCCTCGGAGGGGGCTGCCATCTTCGCTTCGAGGCAGCCGGCAAAGTCGGTGATGAGCCGGCGGCTCATCTCGTTGATCAGACCGGTGCGACCAAACTGGGCAGCGGGACCGGCAAGAGTGATGTCGGCATCGATCTTGACATTGGTGCCGGAGCCAGCGGCGCTGAGCAGATAGTTCACCTTGACCTGGCCGCGGCTTCCACCCCGTTTGTCGACTCCTTTGCCGTCGATCAGAGCGGTGCGGTTGGCAACGTCAGAGGTGATGTTGGCTTCCCCCTCGAAGGTTGCCGCGATGGGGCCGAGCTTCACCGAAATGTTGCCGGCGAACACCCCGCCGCCTTTGTCCTCGGTGAGCGTCGCCCCCGGCAGGCACTGGGCGACGGCGGGAACGTCCTGAAACTGCTCCCAGACCGCCTCGACCGGCCGATCGACAGTGAACTCCTGGGTGATCTTCATCGGCTCTCTACGGTAACGGGCGCCAGCCGGCCGGGCCCTTCTTCTCGGCCAGCGGACCGCCTGGGCGATTTCGCCGCACCGCCATGATCTCCGAAAGGATCGACCACGCGATCTCGGTAGGCCCGTCAGCTCCCACGTCGAGCCCGGCGGGACCGTAAATACGATCGGTGGGGTCGGGGACCAGACCGCGCGCGTTGAGATCCTTCAGCATTCTCTCCAACCGCTCGCCGGGGCCGAGGCAGCCGATGTAGGCCGCGCCTTTTCCCAGAAGCGAGCCGAGGAAGTCGACGTCGCGCAGGTAGTTGTGCGACATGACGACGAAAGCAGTGCGATCATCGACTTCGATGCGCTCTGCGAGCTCCGCCGGAGAGCATTGGATCAAACGGTCGGCCTCCGGGAAACGCTCGCGGGTCAGGAAGGCTCGGCGGTCGTCGACCACCGTCACTTCGTGCCCGAGCTCCTTTCCCAGCCGGACCAATGGGACGGCATCGTGACCCGCTCCGCACACCACCAGCCGGGGCGGTGTCGAGTTGACCTCCAGCAAATAGTCGACTCCCTCCCGGTGGAGCCTCCGGTGACGGCCGTCGCGCAACGCTGCGGCCACCTCGGTTCCCCAGCCCGGGTCGACGTCGCTGATCGCCAGATGGCGGCCGATCTCCGGCCCGGAAAGGGTGTGCAGGATCGCCACCGGCCGCTCGCCGATGACCGTCGCGAATTGCGCGGCAGAGTTGGCCGATTCGATCAGCAACTCGGTGACGCCGTTGCAACCGATCCCCCAGCCCCAAACCGCTTCGTCATCCGCAGTGAGATCGAACATTACCAGGCGGGGCTCGGCGTCACGTCCCATCTCGGCAGCAATCGCGATCAGATCGTTGTCGAGACAGCCCCCGGAGACAGTTCCCACCATGGTCCCGTCGGCCGCGACCAGCTGACGGGCCGCCAAGCCTCGATACGTCGAACCTCGCACTCCGACCACCGTTGTCAGGACGAAATCGATCTGGCGCCGATTCCAATCGGGAATGGTGGGGAGAACGTCCTCGGTCATTGACCCCAAACTTAGGCGGGTCTAGTGGCCGGTGTCACCGCCGAGCAGATCGAGCGCATGCGAAAGCACCGGTGACAGCGCCTCGAAACCCTCCTCGACGGCTCGCGGGCTGCCGGGCAGGTTGACAATCAAGGTCGACCCTTTCACCCCAACCACGGCACGGGATAACGCGGCCATCGGAGTCGATTCGAGCCCTTTGCTCAACAGAAGATGGCTGAGACCCGAAACGACCCGCTCGACCACCTGCATGGTCGCCTCGGGCGTGACATCGCGCGGTCCGAGACCCGTGCCGCCGGTGGTCATAATCAGGCGGACATCGCCCTCCAGCCTGCGGAGAGCCTGGGTTATCGCCTCGATCTCGTCGGGCACGACCTCGTGGTCGGTCACCTCGAAGCCGGCGTGTCGCAAGAGCTCGACCAAGAGCTCGCCAGAAGCGTCATGACGAGTTCCCGCAGTCACCCCATCAGAGACGGTGACCACCGCCGCCCTCACGAAACGAAGAACGTTTCCGGGTCGATTGGGATCGGAATCCCACGGGCAAGAGCGAAGCGGAACAACACGAACAGGATCACCACCGCCGCAACCAAACCCCAACTAAACCGTCGGGCCGACGTATGCGGGTCGTGCTCGACGGCTTTGCTCCCAGGGGCAGACAAAAGTGTCGCGGCGGTGAAGAGGCCAAAGAGCGGGATCGCGGACACGAGCCCGCTACCGGTGTCGGGCACGAAGAACAACACCGCCAGCAAGGCACCGGCCAGACCACCTCCCAAACCGATCCGCGCGACGAAGCCGACACGCCGCGGCGGGGTGGCGATTTCACTGCGCGAAGAGGCGAACGCCAGAAACGCCGGGGCCGCAGCCAAGGAAACCAAGAGCAGTCCGATTGCTCCACCCACCCCGACAACCATGTCGATCCCCGCCGGCAGATCGAGATGGGTCAAGGCGAGGGCAACGTCGCTCTGCCTGTCGACCCCCACCAGCGCCATGGGCACGAATCCTTGCCGGAAGCAGTGCAGGATCAGCCAGAGCACGCAAAGACGGGCCGGGTCGTGGCGGCGACTGGCCGGATAGATGGCGAGGAAGGACGCTCCGACAATCAAGGCGGCGAGAGCACCGCCGGCGAGAGCGAGCGGGTTGTCACCAGAGAGGAACTCGACCCGGTCGTGGTAGATGATCGGTTCCCGGTCGACCAGCCAGCCCACGATGAATCTGCCGAGAGAGTCGGCCAAAACGGCGATGACGATCCCAACGGTGGAGGCAAGGGCCGAATTGATGAGCAAGGTCACCCCGGTTGGGCGCTCACTCGCGTCGACAATTGTGGTGAGCGAGTGCTCGGCGATCGTTGCAGGCATCCTAAAACTTCGACCAATCTCGACCGAAGATCAAACGGTTTCCAGGTGCTCGAGACTTTCCGATTCGATGACGTCGTGACGGCTAATGGCAGTTGAGATCACTGCCTGGATTATGGCGGTGAGCGGCAGAGCCAGGATGGCGCCCACGCCCCCGAGCAGGCTGGCCCCGGCTATAACTGCCCCGATCGAGATCGCAGGATGGATCGACATGGTTCGGCTGGTGATGCGCGGTGCGATGAGGTAGTTCTCCAGTTGCTGATAGCCGATGAGCGCCACCACCACCCACAAGCCTTTGATCGGGCTCACCGCCAATCCCGCGATCGCCGGCAGGACGAGACCTAGATACGTGCCGACGACGGGGATGAATTGGGAGATGACACCCATCCAGACGGCCAGCGGAAGGGGCGAGGGGACGCCGATGATGGCCAAAGCCCCCCACGTGAACATTGCGCACACGATCGCCAACAGTGCCCGCGAGTAGACGTATTGACCGGTCTTATCGACTGCCGTGTCCCAGGTCGAAAGCGCCCGCTCTTGCCGTTTGGCGGGAAGCGTGGAAAGGAGCAACCGCCGCCAGGTCGGGCCTTCGGCGAGCAGGTAGTAGCCAAAGAGGGTGACGGATGCCAATTGGAAGATGAGACCAAAGACCGTGTTGCCGACCGCCACGAGCCCGCCGGCCACCTGCGACCCGTACTGCTCGATCAAAGAGCCCAGGTCTGTGAAGTCGGCCCCAATCTCTGAGACAGAGAGCTCGAGGCCAAAGGTGGAGTTCGCCCAGGTCGTGAGCGATTCGGCATAACCCGGCAAGTTCTCTATCAGCATTGTGCCTTGGGTGACCAA